>NZ_RZQT01000034.1:0-54754 GCF_003998485.1 Mesorhizobium sp. M7A.F.Ca.CA.001.04.2.1 | reverse complement strand
ACAGACATCAGTCCGACCGGCAGATCATGCAGGAAGGCGAGTTCCGTGCCGGGTTCGACGACCACCAGCCCGTCGGGTTTGGCGACCTGCGAGGCGATCTTGGCCAGATGCTTGGTGCGCGCCACGCCGATCGAGATCGGCAGGCCGAGTTCGGCCCGCACGCGGCGGCGGATGGTTGTCGCGATCTCCTGCGGCGAGCCGAACAGATGCGTGCAGCCGGCGACGTCGGCAAACGCCTCGTCGATGGAAATGCGCTCGACTACAGGCGTAAAATCGTCGAGCACCTTGATCGCCGCATCGCCCAGCCGCTGGTAATGGCTGAAATTGCCGCCGACGAAGATCAAATGCGGGCAGAGTTCGCGCGCCCTGCGCCCCGGCATGCCGCCACGCACGCCGAAGGCGCGCGCCTCATAGGAAGCGGCGAGCACGACGCCGCCGCCCACCGCGATCGGCTTGCCGCGCAGCGACGGATCGAGCAACTGCTCGACAGAGGCGTAGAAAGCGTCGAGATCGGCATGCAGGATGGTGGCTGTCGTTTCCATCGACCGCACATCCGCAGTTGCTGATAGAATAGAACAAATAAAGAACAAAGATGGATGGTTGTCAAGCGAAGAGCGATTGGGTGCGGCAACAGCCATGCCGGTTCGGCTTGAACGCAACCGCCTAGACACTATGCTCCGTTCGCAGCGCCGCTTTCATCTTTTCCAGCGCTGCTTCGCCGCCTGCCGCCAACTGGTTGGCAATCCTGGCCAATCTCTCGTCGGCCTTGCGGTGCCTGCTGCCCCAGGCGCCGAGCGTCGCCAGCACCGGCAATAGGTCGATGCCAGCTTCGGTCAGCCGGTAGACTGTTCTCAAGCCATGCGTCGGGTCGTCGCTTCTGGTGAGGATGCCTTCGTCCTGAAGCGTTTGCAGTCGCTCGGCCAGCGTGCGCGAGGAGATGCCTTCGTCGGATTGCAGGAATTCGCGAAAGTGCTTTTTCCCGGCGAAGACCATGTCGCGGATGATGAGCAGCGTCCAGCGGTCGCCGATGAGTTCGAGCGACAGGTTGATCGGGCAGTCGGATTTTTCGCGCGTCGCCATCTATGGTTCCATTTCTAAATCACTTTACTATTGACATCGTTTTGGCCTTGCGTCAACAGTTCCAAATGTAAACTGTTTTGCGATAGCCGTGAGGAGAATGACGGTGAAAAAGCTGGTCCTGCAGATGCAGATGTCGGTCGACGGCTTTGTCGGCGCCACCGAGGATCATTCCTGGCAGCTCTGGGAGTGGGGTGACGAGAGCGCCTGGGACGATGAGCTGAAGCAGGACTTCAACGCTGTCTTCACAGGCGTCGATACCATCCTGCTCAGCCGCAAGATGGCGCAGGAGGGCTATCTCACCCATTGGGGCAATGCCGCCAAGAAGTTTCCGCACGATCCGTTCTACGCCTTTGCGCAACGCATCGTCGACGCCCGCAAGGTGGTGCTCAGTGATAAGCTCAAGCAATCGGCCGGGGAGCCGGTCTGGGAGCGCACGAGCGTGGCCAGCGGCGACCTGCCGCGCGAAGTCAATGCGCTGAAAGCGGGCGAGGGCGGCGACATGGCCGTGTTCGGCGGCGCCGGTTTCGCGTCGGCGCTGATCGCGGCCGGGCTGGTCGACGAGTTTCAGCTTTTCATCAACCCGGCGGTGCTGGGTGCGGGCCGCCGGATTTTTGATCAGGGCGGTCTTAGAAACCTGCGGCTGCTCGGCTCGAAGGCCTATGACTGTGGCATGGTGGTCAGTCGCTATGCACCGGCGGGGTGAGGGGGACCTCCATCTTATCCCTGCTCACTTCGCATCGTGAAAAATAATCCCGACCGTGTGGCGCATGCCTGAGCGCAGGCGGCTGACGCCGTGGCGCAGATTGACGCGGTAATTGCCTTTGGTGCCCTGCACCGGCCGGTTGTGGACGGCAAAGACAACGGCGTCGCCCTGGCGCAGCGGCACCACCTCGATCCGGCTCTGCATGCGCGGCCGCTGCTCGGTCAGCGCGAACTCACCGCCGGTGAAATCCTGGCCCGGCTCGGAGAGCAGGATCGCCACCTGCAGCGGAAAGGCGAGGTCGCCATAGAGATCCTGGTGCAGGCAGTTGAAGTCGCCAGGCACATATTGCAGCAGCAGCGGCGTCGGCCGCGTCTGACCGGCGGCATGACACTGATCGAGAAACGCGGCATGCGTCGCGGGATAACGCATGGCCTGCCCCATCCGCTCGCTCCACCGGTTAGCGACCTCGGCCAGCCTGGGATAGAGCGCGCTGCGCAGGCCACCCAGCAGGTCGGGCAAGGGATAGCGGAAGTAGCGGTACTCGCCCTTGCCGAAGCCGTGCCTGGCCATATGGATGTGGCTGCGGAAATGCTTCTCCTCGGGATAGAGGCCCGCGATCTGCCGGCACTCTTCGGGCGACAGCAGCTTTTCAATCACCGCGCAGCCGAAGCCGTCGAGTTCGGCGGCAAGGGCGGGCCAGTCGTAACCCGCGACACGCGTCCGAGCAGCTTCAACCGCCGATGCGGCAACCCTGGCATGGGCATTCATATCGTAGCCTCCTTGTCGATCAGAGCGCGCTTGCGCTCGACGCCCCAGCGGTAGCCCGACAGCGTGCCGTCGGCGCGGACAACACGGTGGCAGGGAATGCCCAGCGCAATCGCGTTGGCTGCACAGGCCGTCGCCACGGCACGGGCGCCGTCCGGCTGGCCGAGGCGCTGGGCCAGCGCGGCGTAGGTGATGGTGGCGCCGCACGGGATGCCTCGGAGCGCCTCCCACACGCGCTGCTGGAATGGCGTGCCGCGGCGTAGGTCGAGCGGCAGGTCGAGGCCGACGCCAGGCGTTTCGATGAAGCGCGCGATTGCCGCGAGATCGTCGCGCAAGGTGGCCCCGTCTTCGACCAGTAGCTTGCCCGGGAAGCGATGGCCAAGATCCCGCTCCAGTGTGTCGGCGTCCGAGCCGATCAGGATGGCGCAGACGCCGATAGCGCTGCGTGCCGCCAGGATTTTACCGATCGGGGATTCGCCGATGGCGTAGGTTATGATATCGAGGGCGGCGAGCTTGGTGGCTGTCGCCGGAATATTGGTTTGTACGAGGTTCATTGCCTTCACTCCTTTGTCTGTGCCTGAACCCTAGCCACGTGCTGATTGGCGCTCACTCCGATGCTTGCTTTCAAATTCGAATCTCCAAGGCAGGTGCTCTACGGCGCCGTAGAGCGCCGATTTCGATCATTGGCACTTCGCCTGAGGATGTCATGCGACACGGGTGACGGAAATTTCGCCCAGCATGAACACTTCGCCTGATGACAGGCGCAACTCAACCTCGCCGGTTGCGGTGCGGCTCCATTCGGCTTTGCCATCATCGACCATCTGGCCGATGGCGGTCATCACCCGTGATTTCGCGTCAGGGGCGCGGCGGCTGCCGGCAGCTTGGGTCTGGATGTTCGCATCGGTGGTGGGAGACCTTGCCATCGCGCGCATTGCCGGTCCTCGTCAGGCCCGCACCGACCGGTTGGCATTGTCGGACGCTGCCTCGCGGTCGAGCAGCGCGCGCTTGCGCTCCGCGCCCCAGGCGTAGCCGGAAAGTGCGCCGTCCTTGCGGATGACGCGGTGGCAGGGAATGGCGACGGCAAGATTGTTGGCGGCGCAGGCGGCGGCGATGGCGCGGGTCGCCTTAGGTGCGCCTATGCGATGCGCGATCTCGGCATAGGAAACCGTTTGGCCGGCGGGGATGGCGCGCAAGGCCTGCCAGACGCGCTGCTGGAACGCCGTGCCGCGGACGTCGAGCGGCAGGTCGAGGCCGAGCGCCGGAGCCTCGACGAAACCGACGACGCGGGCGACCAGCGCCTCGTAGTCGCGGTCGCCACCGATCAGCCGTGCCCTGGGGAAACGATCCTGCAGGTCGCGCACCAGCGCGTCGGGATCGTCTCCGAGCAGGATCGAGGCGACGCCCTTCTGGCTGGACGCGACCAGGATGGTGCCGAGCGAGGTCTCGCCAACGGCGAAGCGGATCTCTTCGTCGGCGCCACCGGCGCGATAGCGCGTCGGCGTCATGCCGAGCATGCCAGTGGATTTCTCGTAAAAACGCCCGCTCGAATTGAAACCGGCATCGTAGATCGCAGCCGTCACGCTGGTGCCGTCTTCCAGGCCCTGGCGGACCCTGGCGGCGCGGTGCGCGGCGGCATAGTCCTTCGGCGTCAATCCGGTGACCGCCTTGAAGATGCGGTGGAAATAACCGGCGCTGCGGCCGGCGGCATCAGCCAATTCAGCGAGCGAGGGTTCTTCCTCGCTCTGCTCGATCCTGCGGCAGGCAGCGGCGACCATCGCCGCGTTGCCGGCCTCGAGCGACGGGCCATGTGGATCGCAGCGCCGGCACGGGCGAAAACCGGTCGCCCTGGCCTGGTCCAGCGTGTCGTGCAACTGCACATTTTTCGGATTGGCGCGCCGAGACGGACAGGAAGGCCGGCAATAGACGCCCGTCGTCGCCACCGAATACCAGAATGCGCCGTCGGCGGATTTGTCGCGCGCGACGATGCGCGCCCAGCGCGGATCGTCGGTGATTTGCAGCGGCGCGGACTTCAGATTCTTGGCCAGGGTGATGAACATGACCGCATTGAAGCCACCACAAGCCGGCCCCGCCACCCGTTTCCTGACAAGTGCCTGGAGAACCTCACTTGCCTTTCCCAATTTGGGAAAAACCTCTTGTTCCCAATTTGGGAATTTGCTATATCAGGTCATGCAGATAATTGCCAAGAAGGCGCTGAAGGATTTTTGGGCAAAACACAATCAGGCCGAAGCTCCTTTGACGGCTTGGTATGTGGCTGTCGGGAATGCTGATTGGAAGACCCCGGCTGACGTCAAGGATGCGTTTGGAGCGACAGTCGATTTCGTCGGTGACAATCGCATCATTTTCGACATTAGCGGCAACAAGTATCGTTTGATTGTCCACGTCGCCTACAAGTTTCACCGCGTTCTGATCAAATTCGTCGGCACGCACAAAGAGTATGACAAGATTGATCCGGAGAAGGTGTGATGGAAAACATTCGACCCATTAAAACCGAAGCCGATTACGATTGGGCGATCGCCGAAATCACTAAATATTTTGAAAATGAGCCGGAGGTCGGCTCTCTCGATGGTGACCGGTTCGACGTTCTCGCAACCCTGATCGAGGCTTATGAGGATAAGCACTACCCGATTGAAGCACCGGATCCCGTTGAAGCCATTCATTCGCACATGGAACTGTTCAACCTGTCGCGGAAGGCGCTGGCCGAGGTGATCGGATCATCACCCCGGGCGACCGAGGTGTTGAACAAAAAGCGCGCACTCACCCTGGATATGGTCTTCAAACTGAACAAGGAATGGAAAATTCCCGCCGAAGTCCTCGTGCAACCCTATCACCTTGCAAATGACAGGGGCCGCAGGCGCGCCTAACATGCACCGATTCTCCTAAGCCGCGCGTTTGGGCTCCACCGCGAACGGGCTGAGGCCGAGCCAGGTCTGCATCTTCCTGCCGATGGCCTGGTCGCCGGTCAGGGCAACCCTGGCGCCGGCCTTCTCGACGGTCAGCACTCCCATCCAGATCGCCGTCATGGTGTGCAGGTCGGTCGAGACGTAGAGATCGACATCGAAACCCGGATCGTACCAGCACAGATCGACCTCGCCGTGCTTCTCGACGATCAGCCACCACGAGCGTTTGGATGCCGGCAGGTCCTGATACAGGAATTGTATCACCGTACGTCCCTCGGGCAGCGGCGACGGGTTCAGATTGCGCCGCATGTCCCACATCAGCAACGACGGATCGAGGTTCTTCAGCGACAGCCGGGACTCGACCCATTTCTGCCCCCAGAAGCCCATTGCCTCGACGACAGGACGCAAATCCCGGCCGGCTTCCGTCAGCCGATATTCGAAGATGCCTTTTTCGCCCGGCACTTCCTTGCGCTCGACGATCCCGGCGATCTCAAGTTCCTTCAGCCGTTGCGACAGAAGGGTCGGCGACATTTTGGGGACGCCGCGGCGAAGATCGTTGAAGCGGGTCGAGCCGGCCACCAGTTCACGCATCAGCACCATGGTCCAGCGGGTGCACAGCACCTCAGCGGCCATCGATAGCGGGCAGAATTGTTTGTATCCGTGCTGGCTCATGATTGGTGCCTCTCCCTCAAACCTGACCGAATATTAGGCCTTCATGAATGAAGCGGCCAGTACGGAAACTGTACTGCCCCGGTACAGATCGCGGACTGGTTGGCGAGGGTCCTGCCATGCGAGCCTTTTGGCCGGTTGCACGGGATACGCCTGTGCACCGCAACCAGGAGACCACCATGACCGCCTACGTTATCGCAGACATCAAGATAAACGACCCGCAGTGGGTGCCGGCTTACGCCGCCTCGGTGCACGATCTCGTCCACAAGCATGGCGGCAGATATCTGTCGCGCAGCGGCAATGTGAAAACGCTTGAAGGCAAGCCGCTCGATACCACGCTGATCGCGCTGATGGCGTTCCCGTCGGAAGCGGCGGCGCGCGCCTTCACCACCGATCCTGCCTACGCGCCCTTCGTCTCGGCCCGTCAGGACGGCAGCGACAGCCGTTTCCAGATGATCGACAACACCGATCTGGCCGGAACGATCCCGTATCTGCCGAAGGGATGATCCTTTTCGGTAGCCGTTACATCAATTTCGGGATCTCCAAGCAACAACAGCCACAGCGCTTGCCTGCCGGGCCTCCGTATTTTCGGCGGCCGGCCAGCTGTGCTTTTTCAAGAAGAATGGAATGAAGATGATATCAAACTTTCGCAGCGGACTTCTTATGGCGGGGACCATGCTGGCAATCTGCACCACCCTCGCGCAGGCGCATCAGGAGCCGGCTGAAGCTGCCTCCGGCCCCAACCCGCTGGCCGACAAGGTGCGGGCTGTCAACAGCCGGTTTGTCGACGTCAAGGCAGCGGTATCAGAGGGCTATGCGCCTATTCCTTGTGCCAGCGGCATCACCGGCGGCGCCATGGGCATCCACTATGTCAACGGCCAGTATCTGAAGGACGACAAGATCGACATCGCCCGTCCCGAAGCTGTGATGTACGAGCCGATGGCCGATGGCACGCTGAAGCTGGTGGCGGTCGAGTACATCACTTCGAAAGGACCGGCATCGTTGGACGGCCAGCTGTTCAACTTCAACAACGCCCCCAACCGCTATGGCCTGGGTGAATTCTACGAGCTGCATGTCTGGGCCTGGAAAGGGAACCCGACAGGCACGTTCGCCGACATGAATCCGAAAGTGTCATGCGAGCACGCAATGGCGCCGAGCCAATAAGCAATGAGGCCAGGCGGCATTGACGCCGCCTGGCCCGACGATCGTTTTGCCTGATCGCCTCAGGCGGTCTTGATCAGACCGAGCTGGGTGAGGGCGGCGACGCCGTCATCGAGGCCGATTTCCTCGACGATCCTGCCGTCAACCACCTTCAGCACCGTGGTGCCGGTGAAGCGCATGGTGCGGCCGGTGGCGGCCGGCAGCGAACCGACGAGGAAGTCGCCGAAGGCTGGGCCGGTATGCGTGCCGCCGCCCTCCCACTGGCCGACGACATAGTCGCCCTCGGCAATCAGGTCGGCGGTGGCCCAGAAGTTGAGGTCCGGGAAGGCGGCGCGGAAGTCGGTCATGAAGGCCTTGATGTCGTCGCGGCCGCGGCGCGGCTCGTGCAGCGAATATTTCAGCAGCATGTCGGGTGCCGCGATCTCGTCGACGACGGACAGATCGCAACGTTCACCCCAGAAGTGGGTGAACCATCTGACGACGACGGCCTTGTTGTCTTCTTGCTTGGTCATGGGGAGGTCCTTGTTGTTGTCGTGCATGGGATCATCGGCGCCGCCGATGATCCAGGGGTCACCGGCTTGCGCCGCTGACCTGGGCAGCAGTAGGACGATCCGCCAGACACAAAACTCCGGTTCCTGCCGGCCAATCGAAAAGGCGGGTTCGGCGCCGGGCAGGGCCGCCTGGGCCGGAACCCGTTCCGCTGAGCCCAAGCATGGCTGCCCCGCCTCAGCTAGACCCTGGAAATCGGATGGCCACGGGAGAAGGCGATGGCAATGAAGAAGACCTATGAAAAGCCGAGGCTCGAGAAGCGCGAAAGACTGTCCGGCGTGACGGCGGGCAATGTCGTGTCGTCGACCTGGGGAAATTGACGGCTGCCTGGAGTAGTTCGGTACGGCCTTGATGAACAGGGGCTCCCAATCAGACGTCGACACTCCGCCCGCGCGGTAACTGTTTCTTCTCTGGTTTTGCCGCAGATTGCGCCGCGGTGGAGCAGGCGAAGCAGACGATGGCGCGTCAGGGTAAGAAAAGTCGCAATGGAACGTTCTGGGCAAAAGCCCTGGAGCGCGCGCATCTTGGCGTCTGGGACTGGGATCTTGTGACCGGCGACTGCTTTTATTCCGCGACCTGGGCGCGGATGCTAGGCTACGATGAGAGCGAACTGGCCAACACCAGCGACCTTTGGCTGCAACTGACCCATCCCGACGACCGCGAGCGGGCGCTGGCCAGCGGCGACCGCCACATTGCCGGCCTGACCGACGCCATCGAGACCGAATTGCGGCTGAAGCACAAGCAGGGACATTGGGTATGGGTGCTCGATCGCGGCGGCGTCGTCGAGCGCGACGCGATGGGAAAGCCGCTCAGGCTGATGGGAGACCGACATCTCCAAGCAGAAGGCCGCCGAGGCCGAACTCGAGCAGGTCAATGTGCGGTTTCGCCTGGCGCTCGCCGCCAGCGGCACCGGCATCTGGCACCACGACCTCGCGGGCGGCAAAAGTTATTGGGACGAACGCACCAGGGAGATTTTCGGGCTCGTCTCCGACACCGCCGAAGTCGAGCGCGACCACTGGTTCGGCTATCTGCATCCGGACGACAAGGAGGCCGCGTCGCGCGCGCATCTGGTGCCGCTCGAAACGGACAAGGTCACCGCCGTGCAATACCGCATCGTGCGGCGCGACGGAGAGGTCCGGCACATAGAATCCCTGCTGCGTTTCATCGCCGACCCGCAAATCCGGGACCGCCGGCTGGCGGGGCAGATCCTGGGCACGGTGCGCGATATCACCGAAGACAAGCAGCGCGAGCAGGAGCTTGCCTATGCGGCCCGCCATGACGCGCTCACCGGTCTCTTGAACCGCGCCGCGTTCGACCGGCTGCTGGCCGATCATATCGCGGCCGCGCAGTTGCTGCCGCTTTCCGTGTTCTATGTCGATCTCGACTACTTCAAGGCGCTCAACGATTTTGCCGGCCACGCGGCCGGCGACCTGGCACTGAAAAGCGTTGCGCAAGGCATTCTGGGCTGCCTTCCCGCGACGGCGCATGCCGCGCGCCTGGGCGGTGACGAGTTCGCGCTGCTGATGCCCAATTGCGATGCGGCGCAGGCCGGGCGGCTGGCCGACGCGGTACTTGCCGCGGTTCGCGATGCCGAACTTGGATCGACGGCCACGTCGCGCAAGCTGGCGGCCTCGATCGGTATCGCTTTCGTCGATGACGCCGACACGACGGTGGCCGACGCGCTGGCCTGTGCCGACGACGCCTGCTACGCGGCCAAGGCCGCCGGGCGAAACCGATTTGCCGTCTTCTCCACCGATACGGCATCGGGTTCGGGTGGCCTCAACGCGGCGCGCATCGTCGCCGATACGGTCGATGCCATGGATGACGGCAGGCTGAAGCTGTTTGGCCAGGAAATCCATCTTCTGGGCCGCCCCTGGCAGGAAAGCCGCCATGTCGAAGTCTTGGCCAGGCTCGCCGCACGCAACGGCCGGCTGGTGCCACCCGGCGAGTTCATTCCGGTGGCCGAGCGGTTCGGCATCGCGTCGCGGCTCGACCGCTGGATCATCCGCACCGCGCTGTCGCGGCATGGTGCCGCCTTGCGTTCGGGGGCGCTGACGCTTGGCTTCAATCTGTCGGCGCAGACGCTGAGCGATCCGCAGCTTTGGGACTTCGTCGACAGCGTCATAGAAGAAACCGGGGCGCCGCATTCGGGCATCGGCTTCGAGATCACCGAAACCGCCGCCGTCACCAATTTCGATGCCGCCGAACAGTTCGTGCGCAAGGCGCGCGAGCGGCGTTGCCGGGTCGGCCTCGATGATTTCGGAGCCGGCATGAGCTCGTTCGAATATCTCCGGCGGTTCCCCGTCGACACGATCAAGATCGACGGTTCCTTCATCGAGCACATCACGCAAAGCCGCTTCGACCGCGAGATCGTGCTGGCCATCACCAGCATTGCCCGTAGCCTCGGCTGCGACGTGGTCGGTGAGAAGATCGAACGGCAGGACACGCTGGCCATGTTGAGCGACATGGGGGTCGCCTTCGGCCAGGGATTTTTGCTGCACCGGCCGGAGCCGCTCGAGCGAATTGTCGCGCGCGCAACCAAGGGAGCGACGGCCCGCAAGGCATCGTGATCCGGGTGCGGCGAGTTTCAGGCCAGGCCGGACTGGCCTGAAACTCGACACTTTCTATCCGGTTCGCCGCGCCGTCGATTGCGGGAACTCCAGCACTCCAGCCTCGGGTCGCCTGTGCTGCGCCTCCGTCACCGCTTCGATCAACAGATCGAGCGCGTCACAGGCGGCACGGCTCGTCTCGTCATTGCCCTGCAGATAATGATAGGCGCGTTCGAGGTGGATGCGGGCGGCTGAAAAATCGCTGGTCAATGGTCCCTCCATGATCCCGCCCTGAAAAGAGCTTGCCGGAGACGAGGGAACGCCGGGTAAATATCCACAAGCGGCTTTTATTCAAATGCCGCCGAATGTTGTGAGCAGGCGCGCGGCGTTGAAGCTGCCGATCTCCCCTACGAGGGGGGAGATTGGCAGTTTCAACGCCGCACAGCTACACTGCGGCCCCTTGCGCAAGGTGACATCGATGATCGTCCAGGCCTGCATCAACGGCGCGCGTCCGCGCGATTTCCACCCGAAGCTGCCGCTGACTGCCGAGGCAATGGCCAGCGATGCGGCAGCCTGCGTCGCCGCTGGAGTGGCCGAACTGCATATCCATCCGCGCGGCACCGACGGACGCGAAAGCCTGGCAGCCGTCGACGCCACGGTGCTGGCGGTGCGCCGGACCTGCCCGGGAACACTGGTTGGCGTGTCGACCGGCGCCTGGATCGAGAACGACGTCGAGCGGACCCGCGCGGCGATCGCCGGCTGGCGAGACCTGCCTGACTATGCTTCGGTCAACTTGTCCGAACCGGATGCGCCCGCCGTGATGGAGTTGCTGCGCCAGCGTGGTGTAGGCATCGAGGCGGGGCTTGCCGTCGTCGCCGATGCCGAGCGCTTCGTAGCGCTTCCCGGCCGCGACCAGGTGCTGCGCATTCTGATCGAGATCGACATCCCGGACCTGTCCGCTGCACTCGACGAAGCGCATGGCATCGCCGCCGTGCTCGAGCGCGCCGGGGTACGGCGGCCGATCCTGCTGCATGGCGTAGATGCAACTGTCTGGCCCTTCGTCAAGCTTGCGCATCGCCAGCGCTGGTCGACACGGGTCGGTCTGGAAGACGGCAAGACGCTCGCCGACGGAACTGTGGCGAAGGACAACGCGGCGATCGTCGCTGCCGCCGTGGCGATCTTTCGCGGCTAGTTTTCCAGAATGATCTGGATCGCCTCATCGACCACCGGATGCAGACCGCTGGCCTGGAAGGACAGTCGGTTACCGGAACCGACATTGCTGGTCATGGCGATGGTCAGTTCTGAGATCGGGTCATGCAACATGACGGCGACGTAGCCGGGGATGCTGCCCTGGTGGCCGTAAAAGGCGCGGTTGGCGTAGGTGCTCTGGAACATGCCGGCGCCGGTTTCGCGCATGCGGGTGCCCGGAAAACTCGCTGGCACGCGGTGTTCGAACATCTCGGCGAACAACGGCGGCGACAGCAGCTTTCCGGAAAAGAGGCCGCGCATGAAGGCCACCATATCCGACGGCGTCGACACCATGTCGCCGCAGCCATAAGCGGCGCTGAACGGGAAGGAATCGGAAGAATCCTGCAATTCGTCGGAGTAGGGGAGCACGCCGTCCATGCGCCACATCTCGCCGCCCGAAGCGATGTCGGCGGGCGCATTCGCCGCCGGCGGCGGCCGGTGGTAATAGCCGCGCACCATCGATTTTTCCGGAAAGGCTTCGGTGGCCGGCGACCAGGTATTCTTGAGGCCGAGCGGCTGCAGCACCGCGCTTCTGACGTAACCGCCGAGCGACTGGCCTGAGACCGCCTCGATCACCATGCCGGCCAGCACATAGCCGGTGTTGTTGTAGACGGCGGCTCCGCCCGGCGCCTTCTGCTTGTCGGAGGCGAAGGCGATGTCGACCAGCTGCTGCGGCGTCCATTGCCGGCTCGGATCCATCGGAATGTAATATTCGAACTCCGGCAGGCCGCTGCGGTGGTTGATCAGCTGGCGCACTGAAATGTCCTTGGCGCCCGGCAGGTCGGGAAACCAGCCGACGATCGGCGCGCCGAGGTCGAGCCTGCCCTCCTGGGCGAGCTTGACCAGCGCCGCGGCAACGAAGGTCTTGGTGCAGCTGCCGATCTTGAACAGGCGGTCGAGCGAGACGGCAACGCCATGTTCCCGGTCGGCGAGGCCGGCGGTGAGGGCAGCTGGTGCGGCGCCTGTGGAGTAGGCGAGCGAGGCGCCCACCGCGCCATCGGTGAGATAGGTCTTGAGGAGGGCGTTAGGTCTTCACGCATGGATTCTGCTTTCGCCGCTAAATTGCTGGTTTCATAGATGTCGGTGCGCCCTCGGGTCGAGCCCGAGGGCAGGGTCGCCAAGCTTCACTCCGCCATATCGACAGCGGCAAAGTTCTGCCGGCCGAAGGGGTCGAGCACGTAGTTGAGCACGCTCTTGCGGATCGGGATCGCCACCACCGAATGGGCGATCGGCGCCACCGGCACCTCGACCTTCAGGATCGCCTGCGCCCTGGCGTAGATGTCGGCGCGCTGTTTCGGATCGGCGGCGACGCGGCCGTCCTGCAGCAGCTTCTCGAAGGCTGGATCGCACCAGCGCGAGCGGTTGGAGCCGCCCTTCACGCCGTCGCAGGAGAGCAGATAGCTCAGCATGTTGTCGGGGTCGCCATTGTCGCTGCTGCCGCCGAGCAGGTAGGCGTCCTGTTCGCCGCCGGCAGTGCGCTTGAGATATTCGCCCCACTCGAAGCTGACGATCTCGGCCTTGACGCCGACCTTCGCCCATTCGGCCTGGATCATCTCGGCCATGCGCTTGGCGTTGGGATTGTAGGGCCGCGACACCGGCATCGCCCACAGGCTGATTTTCAAGTCGCTTTCGTGGCCGGCTTCCTTCAGCAGTGTCTTCGCGCCATCCGGATCATAGTCGATGCCGGCGTCGGTGACGGCGCCTATCTGCGCCGGCGGCACGACGCTGCCGGCGACCGCGCCGGCGCCGGCATAGACGGCGTCGACGATCGCCTTGCGGTCGACGGCCTTGGCCAGTGCCATGCGCACGCGCACATCGCCGAGCGGCTGGTGTTCGACATTGAAGCCGAGAATGCCGATGTTCTGGCCCTTGAGGTCGAGCACGGTGATGTCGAGATCGGTGCGCAAATCGGCGACCGCGCTTGGCGGGGGCGGGGCGGCGACCTGGCACTCATTGGCCTTGAGGCGCTCGACGCGCGTGGTCGGCTCGGGCGTGACGGCGAAGACCAGAGTGTCGATCTTCGGCGGGCCGCGCCAATAATCCTTGTTGGCGGCGTAGCGGATCTGGCTGTCGGGGACATAGGCCTGCAGCACGAACGGGCCGGTGCCGACGGGTTCGCTATCGATCAGTTCCGGCGTGCCGGCGGCGACCATCTTTTCGGTCTGCTCCAGGGACAGGATGGAGAGATAGTCGAGCGCGATGCCGGGCAGGAAGGTGACGTTGGCAGCCGTCAGCGTGAAGCGCACGGTGTAATCGTCGACCTTGTCTATCTTGTCGATCAGTGTGCCCATGCCCAGCGCATTGAAGTACTCGTAAGCGCCGCCGCCGAGCTTGTGGTAGGGATTGCTGGCGTCGCGCTGGCGGTTGAAGGTGTACAGCACGTCGTCGGCATTGAACTCGCGCGACGGTGTAAAGTGGTCGTTCGACTGGAATTTCACGCCGTGCCTGAGATGGAAGGTGTAGATCTTGCCGTCGGCTGAGACCTCCCAGCTTTCGGCCAGCGCCGGCCCGACCTCGGTCGTGCCAGGCTTGAACTCGACCAGCCGGTTGAAGATCGTCTTGGCGGCGGCATCCATGGTGGAGTCCGCCGTGCCGATCGCCGGGTTGAAGGTCTCGGGATTGGCTTCCGAGCAATAGACCAGGGTTTTGGCATAGGCCTGCCCGCCGAGAAGGACGGATGAGGCCAGCAGCGACGAGGTAAGCACTGCGCGCAGAACGGTGGATTTCATCGCAAACGCTCCTGATGACACTTTACGGGTTGAGGGAAGGACAGGCCGGTGAAGTTCATGGCGTTGCCGCCGGGGTGATGAAACGGTCGGGCGCCAGCGCGGCTGTGGTGACACCGCGAGCCGCGAGATCGTCCGGCAATGACTGGCCGCGAAGCAGTGCCGAGCCCAGCCGCGCCAGCGTCAGCGACACCTGGAAGCCGTAGCCGCCCTGGCCGCCGAGCCAGAAGAAGCCGGGCAGGCGCGGGTCGAAACCGACGACCGGCGTGCGGTCGGGCGAAAAGGTGCGCAGGCCCGCCCACGGTGTCGACGGACGGCCGATGCGCAGCGATGTCGCCTGTTCGATGCGGTCGACGGCGATGGCGACGTCGATGTCTTCGGGATACGCGTCGCAAGGCGCGGAATCGGTTTCGTCGGCGAGCGAGCCGATCAGCCTGCCGGCATCGGGCTTGAAGTAGAATTGTTCGTGCAGATCGACCACCAGCGGCCAGGCGCTGATGTTCGTGCCGGCGGGCGGATCGAACAGGAAGGCGGTGCGGCGCTTGGGCCGGAAGCCAAGGCCGGAGAGACCGGCCAGCCCGGCGACGACATCGACCCAGGCGCCGGTGGCGTTGACGACGATATCGGCCTGGTAGGCGCCGGCATTGGTCGCGACGCTGAAGCCGTTTGGGACGCGGGAAATCTCCAGCACTTCCTCGCCGGTGCGGATGACGCCGCCGCCCGCCTTGAGCGCCGAGGCTGAAGCGGCAAGCATCTTTCCCGTGTCGACATCGAGCGCGCCGGGTTCATGGACGCCGCCGCAAGTGGTTGCCGTGGCGATGACCGGCACCAGCGCGGTGACTTCGGCAGCCGACAGGCGCCGTACGCTCGGCACGAGCGCCTGCATCTCGGCCGCCATGCGGTCGACGGCTGCACTGTCCTCGACGCCGCCGACATGCAGCGCGCCGCGTCGGTGGGCGGCGAATCCGCCATCTATGATCGCCTGCCGGCTGGCCAGCGACAGCGCCCGCACCAGCGCATTGCCATAGGTTTCTGAAAACAGCGCCGCCGAGCGGCCGCTGGCGTGGTAGCCGAGATGCGGCTCGCGCTCGAGCACGGTGACCTCAGCCCAGGATTGCACGGCCGCCGCCAGCGAAAGGCCGGCAATGCCGCCGCCGATGACGACGATTTTCTGGGGGGACTTGGACTGCATCTCCTAGGGGTAGAAATAATTTCTTATCCAGTCAATATTTAGCGTATAAGAAAATTGTTAGCGTTGTTGATAGCAGCAGAGAGTTGGACTACCTAGGGTAGACTGGCGGCTCGATGGGCCGCGCAACGGAGCTGACGATGTCGGAGCAACCGAACCTCGGTGATTGTCTGCGCGGCTTGAGGAAGACGCATGGCTGGACCTTGCAGGAGGTCAGCACGCTGACCGGCGTCGCAGTGTCGACGCTGTCCAAGGTCGAGAACGACCAGATGTCGTTGAGTTACGACAAGCTGCTGCAGATCTGCGAGGGGCTGGGCATCCATGTCACCGAACTGCTCAGCGGCGACCGCAAGCAGCCGTCCGCGCGCACCCGTCGTTCGGTGACCTCGCCGTCCAACACGCTGCGCCAGCTGACCCGCAACTACGACTACCGCTATTTGGCCACAGACCTGGTGCGCAAGCGCATGGTACCGATCCACGCCTATGCACGCGCCCGCACGCCGCAGGAATTCGGTCCGCTGACCAGGCATGCCGGCGAGGAGTTTTTGATCGTGCTCAAGGGCGAGATCGAACTGCACACCGACCAGTACGCGCCGGTGCGGCTGAAACAGGGCGAAAGCGTCTACATCGATTCCACCATGGGCCACGCCTATCTCTCGGTGGGCGAGGGCGACGCCGAGATGCTGTGCGTCTGCTCCGGCGACGAGCCTGACATGGAAGGCACGCTGCTGAGTGTGCTGGAGACGGTGGAGGGGTAGGGGCGGGCCCTAATTTCCCGACATTACGCCGCCCCCTCATCTGGCGCCGCCATCTTCTCCCCGTGAACGGCAGGGCCATCGCATAAGGATTCTTGCGAAGATGGACCCCCACCCTAACCCTCCCCACAAGGGGGAGGGAACGCTGCCGCGTGCCTCTAATTCTTCTTTGGCGCCGAAAAGACAGGGGATTTGCGCAGGTCGGCGCCAACGGAAGTCTCCCTCCCCCTTGCGGGGAGGGGTTAGGGGTGGGGGTGCGTGCCGGGCAGACATCTCAGGAATTCCATGTGCGATAGCTCTGCCGTGAACGGGGAGAAGGACGATCCTATCGACGGGCGGCGCTGGCTTCAACAATCGAGGGGCTCCGCTACAGCGCAACCACACGTCCCATTCCCCGCCGAACCGCCTTGCGGTAGGCAAGGTCCGCGGCCACCATGTCTTCCATGGCGACGCCCATGGCCTTGTAGACGGTGACCTGATCGGCGCTGACCCGTCCCGGCCGCAGTCCGAGCAGCATTTCGCCAAGCTCGGTTCCGGTTTGCGGATCAATGCCCGCCAGTTCGCAGGAACCGACCGGCGTCGGGGCAAAGGCATCCCTGGTCTCGACGAACAGGCTGGCCCGCCCGACAAGCTCGACCGGCAACTCGCCGCCCGGCGGGGCGACGCCTACCGACGAGACGTGGCTGCCGGACCGCACCCAGTCGGCCGAGATCACCGGCGCATAGGAATGCGTTGCCAGGCAGACGACGTCGGACGAGCGCACCGCGGCCTCTATATCGGCGACGGCAACGACGCCGGGATATTGCGCGGCGAGCGCCTGCGCATCGGCGAATTCCTTCGAGACGACGCGGATTTCGGCGAAGTCGCGCACCAGCGGCAAAAGATGCAGATGCTGGCCGGCCTGCACGCCGGCGCCGATCACCGTCGCGACCTTGGCGTCGCGGCGGGCGAGTTCACGCACCGAGAGCACGGCCGAGCCGGAGGTGCGCACTGCGGTGATATAGGTGCCGTCCATGACGCAGACCGGCATGCCCGTCTCAGGGTCGAACAGATGGATGGTGGCGAGGTGGCTGGGGATGCCTTTGGCGACGTTGCCCTCGAAGACGTTGACGATCTTCACCGTCAGATGCATGCCTGCCATCCATGCCGACATCGCCAGCGAATAGCCGACCTGCGGAATATCGAGCTGCGGCCGTCCCGGATTGACCACCTTGCCGCCGGACAGCGCCTTGAAGCCGCCGGCGAGCACGTCGAGAAGCTCGTGCAGGTCGATGCAGGTTTTCACCTCGGCCTCGCTCAGGATGAGTACGGGCGTGTCACCCTTGGCCTGGGCGCTGCGGGAGGTGGATATCGCTGATGTCATGGAATCCGCTTTCGTTGTCGGTTGCACGACAACGGTATTGCGATCTATCGGCGTGATGAAATATGCTGTTTTTGTTATTTTGGCGTGATTATCACGCGTGTTCGGCTCAGAAAGCGTGAATCCTGAAATGGACGATCTCGACCGTATCGACCGCTCGCTGCTGCGTTTGTTGCAGGAGGACGGCCGCCGCACGACGCTCGATCTGGCCCGGCGGGTCGGCCTGTCGCCGACCGGGGCGGCGCAGCGCGTCAAGCGGCTGTTCGCCGACGGGTTTATCCGCGCGGTGCGCGCCGTGCTCGATCCGGCCAAAATCGGACAGGCGCAGCTCGTCTTCATCGAAGTGCGGCTCGACCACACGGCGCCGCATGTCTTCGACCGCTTCGCCGAGGCCGTATTGCGGGCGCCCGAGATCATCGAGTGCCACATGGTGGTCGGCGGCTTCGACTATCTGGTCAAGGCGCGCATCGCCGACATGGCGATGTTCCAGGATTTCCTGCAGCGGGTCATCCTGCCGCTGCCCGGGGTTCGGGAAACGCACACCTACGCCTCGATTGCCAATGTGAAACCCGACGCCTTGCTGCCGATCTAGGCCGATCTAGATTGGCCTTTCTCCTGCATCGAGCAGCCATTGCCGCACGGCCTGCGTCGGCTCGGGGTGGCGCTGTTTTCTCGGCATCACGACATAAAAATCCTGCGTGCCGCGCATTTCGCCGCTGACGGGCTGAACCAGACGGCCGGCGGCGAGTTCGGCGGCGACGAGAAAGCGGCTGGCCAGCGCAATGCCCTGGCCGGCGACGGCCGCGTCGATGGCGAGGCCGGTCTGGTTGAAGCGCATGCGTTTGAGTTCGGTCGTCATCTTCAGGCCGATCGCCTTTTCCATGAATTCCGGCCACAGATTGTGGGCATCGTGCAGCAGCACGTGGTGCTGGATTTCGGAGGCCGCGATCTCGATCGCGCCGGCCGGCAGCAGGGCCGGGCTGCACACGGCGACGATCTGCTGGGGAAACAACAGGTCGACGACCAGCCCGGCGCCGAAGGGTGGGCGGCCCTGCCTGACCGCGATGTCGACGCCGTCGGCCTGGAAGCTCGACAGGCTTTCGCTGGCCAGCACGCGCAGGTCGACCAGCGGGTTGTGCGCGACGAAGTCGTGCAGCCTCGGGATAAGCCATTTGGTGGCGAAACTCGGCGTCACGCTGATCGTCAGCCGCGCCGGCTCGGGACGAAGCAGCAGCGTCGCCTCCGAGATCAGGTCGAAGGCGCGGCGGATGTTGGGGACATAGGCGCGGCCCTCGTCGGTCAGCGCCAGGCCGCGCGGCAGCCGCTCGAACAGCTTCGTGCCGAGATCGGCCTCCAGCCCGCGAATGTGCTGGGCGACCGCCCCTTGCGTGACGTTGAGCTCTTCGGCCGCGATGCGGAAGTTGAGATGACGCGCCGAGGCTTCGAAGGCGCGCAGCGCATTCAACGGCGGCAAGCTGAGGAAGGTTTCGGGCATGCAGTAGTTTTTCTACAGGTTGATTTCAGGCATTCTGGTTCGAACCGACGGGGAAAACCAGCTATATCGACGCTCAACTCCCGAAAACACCGCTTGCGGTGCCCGCAAACCCTGAGAGGAAAATCCGATGAGTGTAGAAAAAGTAGCTGTGGTGGTGGCCGGCGGCAGCGGCATGGGGGCGGCGGCGGCCAAGCGGCTGGCGGCGGACGGCTTCAAGATTGCCATTCTTTCCTCTTCGGGCAAGGGCGAGGCGCTGGCCAAGGAGCTTGGCGGGCTCGGCGTCACCGGCTCCAACCAGTCGAACGACGATCTGCAGCGCCTCGTCGACCTGACGCTGGAGCGCTATGGCCGTATCGACGTGCTGGTCAACAGCGGCGGCCACGGGCCGCGTGCGCCGATCCTCGAGATCACCGACGAGCAATGGCACACCGGCATGGACGTCTACCTCCTCAACGTCATCCGGCCGGTGCGCATCGTGGCGCCCCAGATGGTCAAGCAGAAGGGTGGGGCCATCATCAACATCTCGACGGCCTGGGTGGTCGAGCCGAGCCCGATGTTCCCGACGTCCGCCGTGTTCCGAGCCGGCGTTGCCGCCTACACCAAGATCTTCGCCAACACCTATGCCGCCGACAATGTGCGCATGAACAATGTGCTGCCCGGCTGGATCGACAGCCTGCCGGCCACCGAAGAACGCCGCGACAGCGTGCCGATGCAGCGCTACGGCACTTCGGAAGAGGTCGCCGCGACCATCGCCTTCCTGGCGTCGGAGGGCGCCGGCTACATCACCGGCCAGAACATCCGGGTCGACGGCGGCATTATACGCGCTATTTGAGGGCGTCGGCCGGGAGGGGATTCCGGCATCTCACCCCAAGGAGCAAATAATGCGGCTTTTGATACTCGGCACCGGCTGGATGGCGCAGGAACATGCCCGGCGCTTCAGCGCCATCGAGGGCGTCGACATTGTCGGCGCAGTCGATGTCGATCCGGCGCGGGTTGGCGAGTTCGCCGACAGCTTTGACATTCCCAACCGCTTTACCGCGCTGGAGGAGGCGCTGGCATGGGGCGAGTTCGACGCGGTGGCCAATGTCACGCCCGACCGCATCCACCACCCGACCACGATGGCGCTGATCGCCGCCGGCAAGCCGGTGCTGTGCGAAAAGCCGCTGGCCGAAAACTTCGGCAAGGCGACCGAGATGGCCGATGCCGCCGAGGCTGCCGGCATCGTCAACATGGTGAACCTCACCTATCGCAATGTGGCCGCGCTGCAGAAAGCGCGCCAGATGGTGCAAGCGGGCGAGATCGGCACCGTCAGGCATGTCGAGGCGTCCTATCTGCAGAGCTGGCTGGTGTCGAAATTCTGGGGCGACTGGCGCACCGATCCGAAATGGCTGTGGCGGCTGTCGCGCGGCCACGGTTCCAATGGCGTGCTCGGCGATGTCGGCATCCACATCCTCGATTTCGCCAGCTATGGCGCAGCCGTCGACATCGACCATGTCTTCTGCCGGCTGCGCGCCTTCGACAAGGCGCCCGGCAACCGCATCGGCGACTACGGACTCGACGCCAATGACAGCTTCGCCATGACGCTGGATTTTTCCAACGGCGCCTTCGGCGTGGTGCATGCCAGCCGCTGGGCAACAGGCCATCTCAACGAACTGCGTCTGCGCATCTATGGCGAGAAGGGCGGCATCGAAGTGGTGCACAATCTCGACGGTTCGACGCTCAAGGCATGCGTGGGGGAGAATGTCGAGAACGCCATATGGGAAGAGCTCGACCCCGGCACGGTGGAGACCAACTACCAGCGTTTCACTGACGCGGTGCGCACGGGCGTGCAGGCCGAACCGTCCTTCCGCCATGCGGCCGAATTGCAGAAGGTGCTGGATCTGGCCGTGGTGTCGGACGAGAAGCGGGCCGAGCTGAGAGCGAACGCGGAAACGCGGTGAGGGCTCGCACCTCGCGCCCATACCGCAGTAGCTGGAAGGGGCCGAGTTCTGTCAGATCCTCCTCTGGCCTGCCGGCCATCTCCCTCGCAAGGGGGGAGATCGGCAGCTTCAATTGCTGCGCCTGGTAAGTCATCAGTGCCCGCCTCCTGATCCGTGTCAGGTAGCTTCAGGGGCCGGTCACGAGCGAAAAAACCAGTTTCTGCAAATTCCCGCCATTGCCGAATTCGCTACGGTCGAAGTCGCGGCTTGCCTGCACCCGCGCCTTCGAGATCGCGTCGAGCCGCTTGACCACCTCGGCCCTGGTCTTGCTGCATTTGGGATCGTCGGCGACGGTCAGGCCGTCCGTCGCGGCTTGGATGTCGTGGACCATCTGGACCATGCTGGCGCCATGCACCTTCTCATGGGCGGCGACGCCGGCGATGAAGGTGTCCCAGTTCTTCTGGACGGCCGGCGGCAGGGAGCGGGAGGGTTTCGGCAAAGTGTAGGTGACGATCAGCTTCGGCCGCCCGGCCGTCAGCACGCAGTCCTTGCCGCTGGGCTTGTAATCCCTTAGCCCCCAGGTCAGCTTGAAATTGGTGTAGGCGATGGCGCGGGCAATGCCGAGCTTTGGCCCTTTCTCGCCGATCGAGCGGTAGAGTTCGGCGCCGGACTGGCCCGAGATCGCGTAGGGCTCGATCTTCTCGACCGGCTTCCACTCGGCATGAGCGGTGAGCGGCAAGGCCAACAGGGCGACAAAGGACAGACACAGGCGAACGCAGGCTCTCAATCCAACTCTCCGCGAAACAGGACCGGCTGCCGCAAGGGGCAATGCCATCGGATCGCTTTTTCCTATATGCTGGCGACGGGCGCTGCAAATGCCCTGGAGGCAGTCAATTGGGGGGAGCCATGAGAGTTGCACATCTCGTCGTCGCCGGTGCGGTAGCGGTCCTGCAGGCCGCGCAACCGGCGTTTGCCGCGTCGTGCGGCGGCTGGAGCGCCAGGATGGAGGAAGACGAGGGCGGCAGCGTGCTGACGGCCTCGGTCTGCGGCGGGCCGAAAGGCGATGCGTATCTGATGCTGACCTGTTTCGACACGCCGGTGCTGAGCTACGATCTCGGCGCCAACGGCCAGCAATTCGAGCCTGGCATCAGCGGTTCGTTCGCGTTCAAGGCCGACGGCAAGACGGTAACTAAGGCGCTGCAGCTGGAGGCCATGTACAACTACTTCGTGGTCAACCTGGCGAAAGCCGATCCGCTGCTCGACCTGTTGCGCGGCAAGGGCGATGTGTCGGTCGGTTCAGCCAAATATGGCGAGATCAGCTTTCCGCTGAAGGGTTCAAGCGCGGCCATCGGCAAGGTGCTGGCGCAGTGCGGCAAGGCCCAGCCCGCCGATGGGGATTGAGGACTTCGTCATCCGAGGGCCTCCGAGACGGAGCTGCGCTCCTGCTTCGCCCTAGGATTGTTTGAGCAGGATCAGGTAGTTTGGCGGCCGGGACTGCGGCCCATCACCCCACCCAGTCGTACCGTCGCGGCCATCAGTTCCTCGTCCGAAAACCCGGAAAAACCCAGCACCAGGCCTTGCCGGGACGCCCCGCCGATGAACATCGAGGACAAGGCCCTGGCGCCGACACCTGCCGCCTTCGCCGCCTCGACGATCGCCGTGTCCGGCCCGGCGTGCTTCAGCGTCGCCATCAAGTGCAGCCCCTGTTCGGGCACGATTACTTCGAGGGCATCGCCGCAATGCGTCTCGAGGCCGGCGACCAGCACGTCGCGCGCGGCTTGCACCCGGCGGCGCACGCGCCTGAGATGCGCGGCGAAATGGCCCTCGTTCAACAGGTCGGTCAGCGCGCCTTCGGCCAGCGTCGAGGGGAAGCGGTCGGAGCGCGCCCTGACCGCCATCACGGCATCGAGCAGCGCTTCGGGCACCACGACATAGCCGATGCGCAGGCCGGGGAAGAGGATTTTCGAGAAGGTGCCGAGATAGGCGACACGGCCCGAGCCGTCCATGCCCTGCAGCGAAGTCAGCGGCGGGCCGGCATAGCGGAACTCGCTGTCGTAGTCGTCCTCGATGATCCAGGCATCGTTGCGCCGCGCCCAGTCGAGCAAAGCGAGACGGCGGCGCATCGTCATCGTCACGCCGAGCGGATATTGATGCGAGGGCGTGACATAGGCCGCGCGCGCCTTGGAGCACAGGCTTTCGCCGATCTCGGGATCGAGCCCTTCCGCGTCGACGGGTACGCCAAAAACCGTGGCCCCGCTGCCGGCCAGCACGGCGTGCGCCATGGGATAGCAGGGGTTTTCGATCCAGACGGCATCGCCGGGACGAAGTGCTGCACGCACCAGGAGATCGAGCCCCTGCTGCGTGCCCGACGTCAGCACGATCTGGCCGGCGTCGCAGCGCACGCCGCGTGCGGTCCTGAGATAGGTGGCAATTGCCGTGCGCAGCGGCAGGCCGCCGCGCGGATCGCCATAGCGGAAATGCTCCGGTCCGGGGCGGGTGAGGTGGCGCGACAGAAGGATGCGAAACATATCAAGCGTGCGCGGATCGGAGACCGCAACGCCAAGGCCGCAAGGTAGCGACGCCGCGACCTCGATCTCCGCTGGACGCGGCTTGATCAGCGTCAGCGGCAGATGCGGCACATCAGGCGCGACGAAGGTGCCGGCGCCGACCTTGGCGACCGCAAACCCCTCCGAGATCAGCATTTCGAAACAGGCAACCGCCGCCGAACGCGACAGGCCGAAGCGCTGTGCGAGATCCCGGGTGGTCGGCAGTTTCGCCCCGGCGGCCAGCGCGCCGGTCTCGATCAGCCGCCTGAGCGCCGCATAGAGCTCGCGGCTGCGCGGGCCGTCGCCCGGCAGGACCGGGATCAGCGCCGACCAATCCGGAAAATTGGTCCGGTTTTTCTTCATAGGATTGGTTCTTTTATCGACCAATGTCATGGCGCATGGTTGGCAGACGACAACCAAGGATGCAAGCCGTGAACGACACGCCAGCCAGTTTTCCGACCACCAGCCGCAACCGCGTCAAGCGCCTGCACGAGCGCGGCAGCTATGACCATGCGGCAGTCTTCGCGGTGCTGGATGCCGGGCTGCTGTGCCATGTCGCCTATACGTTCGACGGCCAGCCCTATTGCACGCCGACCATCCACTGGCGCGAGGACGACATGCTGTACTGGCACGGCTCGTCGGCCAGCCGCATGCTGCGCAATCTGCGCGGCGGCACGCCGGCCTGTCTCACGGTGTCGCATCTCGACGGGCTGGTGCTGGCGCGCTCGGGCTTCAACCATTCGGCCAACTATCGCTCGGCGATGTGTTTCGGCACGGCGCGAATCGTCGACGAGCCGCAGGAGAAACTGAAGGCGCTGGCCGGCGTCGTCGACCGTTTCTATCCCGGCCGGAGCGAGACCCTGAGGCCGATCTCGGCGCAGGAGGCCAAGGCGACGACGGTGATCGGCATGCGTATTGAAGAGGCATCGGCGAAGGTGCGCGCCAAGGGCGTCGGCGACGACGAGGAGGATTACGGGCATCCGGTTTGGGCCGGCGTCATCCCGGTGCGGATGGTGGTCGGCGCCGCCGAGCCGTGTCCGAGGCTGCTGCCTGACATGGAGCGGCCGCGGAACCTGGCTGGATATGCCGAGGGCGCGCGGCTCGATGAGGCGCTGACGCAGGCGCAGCGGGTTTATGAGGGCGAAGTTTAGCCCGCGCCTAGTGGGAGCGTATTCAAATCTTGCCGCTGCCGCCGCCTCGCGATATCTCGACACCATGATCACCTTCCGCCGTGCGCAAGCCTCCGACCTGCCTGATATCGTGGCCATGCTGGCCGACGACCCGCTTGGCGCCGGCCGCGAGGACGCTTCCTTGCCACTGGCGCAAGGTTATGTCGATGCCTTGAACGCCATCGACGCCGATCCCAATCAACTGCTGGCGGTGGCCGTGGATGGCGGCGAGGTGGTCGGCACCTTGCAGATATCTTTCCTTGCCGGGCTCTCGCGCAAGGGCGCGTGGCGCGGCCAGATCGAGGCGGTTCGGGTCGCCGGCCACAGGCGCTCGGACGGCATCGGCAGGCAGATGATCGAATGGGCGATCGACGCGTGCCGGGCGCGCGGCTGCAGCCTCGTCCAACTGACCACCGACAAGGGGCGGGCGGACGCGCATCGTTTTTACGAAAGCCTCGGCTTCACCGGCAGCCATCTCGGCTACAAGAAGAGCCTTTAGGCGGTCGGAAAACGCTGCAACACTTTTGTGGAACTGCTCGCGGCGTTCGAGCAGTGCGCCAGCGCTGGCGCATTCGGGAAACCGTTCAGGCACACTTCAATTCGCGGCCAAGAGGGGATATAGGTCAGTCAAGTTGACCTATATTGCAGCGTCCGGGGAGGCGTGCCGTGACCCTTATGAACCTGTTGGCTTCGCGCTCGTCGCGCATGAAAGCGTCCGAAATCCGCGAGCTGCTGAAGCTGCTCGACCAGCCGGACATCATCTCGTTTGCCGGCGGTATTCCCGATCCGGCGCTGTTCCCAGCCGAGGCGATCCGCGACGCCTATGCCGATGTGCTGGGTGGCGCCGAGGCGGGCGCTGCGCTGCAGTACCAGGTCTCGGAAGGCTATCTGCCGTTGCGGCGCTGGCTCGCCGGGCAGATGGGCAAGCTCGGCGTCGCCTGCGACGAGGCCAACATCTTCATCACCTCCGGCTCGCAGCAGGCGCTGGATTATCTCGGCAAGCTGTTCCTGTCGCCGGGCGACACCGCGCTGGTGACGTGGCCGACCTATCTCGGCGCGCTGCAGGCTTTCAACGCCTATGAGCCGCGCTACGACCGGCTGACCCCGGCCGGCGGCAACATGACGCCCGATGCCTATCGCGCGGCGGCGGCCGCCAATGGCGGCAAGGCCAAATTCGCCTATCTGGTGCCGGATTTCGCCAACCCGACCGGCAACACGCTGAACCGTGAGCAGCGCGAGGCGGTGCTCGACCTTGCCGGCGAACTCGACATCGCCGTCCTCGAGGATGCCGCTTACCGCGCGCTGCGCTATGACGGCGAGGGCGAGCCGCCGATCCTGGCGCTCGATTGTGCCCGGTCCGGCGGCATCGACAAGGCGCGCACGCTCTATTGCGGCTCGTTCTCGAAGATCCTGTCGCCGGGCATGCGGGTCGGCTGGGTGTGCGCGGCGCGCCACATTGTCGAGAAGCTGGTGCTGATGAAGCAGGCTTCGGACCTGCACAGCCCGTCGATCAACCAGGTGGTGATGCATCGCGTCGCCGAAGCCGTGTTCGAAGGCCACGTGGAAAAACTCATCGACGCCTATCGCGAGCGCCGCGACGGGCTGCTCTCGGCACTGGAAGCCCACATGCCCGAAGGCGTGACCTGGAGCCGCCCGGAAGGCGGCATGTTCGTCTGGGTGACACTGCCGGAAGGGGCCGACGCCACCGAGCTTCTGGCTCGGTCGGTGAAGGAAGCGCGGGTCGCCTTCGTGCCGGGCAACGCCTTTTATGCCGATGGCACCGGGCGCAACACGCTGCGGCTGTCCTTCACGCTCGCCGACCGGCGCGCGGTGAGCGAAGGCATTCCAAGGCTAGCCGCCATCCTGAAGGGATAGGCCGGCGCTGGAAGCCGGCTTTTCCTCCGCCGTTACAGTCACCAGCCGCTCAAGCTTTGAAAGCCTGGTGCGAGCGAGCTTGCGGACCGGCCTTTCGAAACCTTCTTCGCCGTTTTCGACGACGAAGACCAAGGTCATGAAATCGAGCATGAATTCGTCGATGGCTGCCGCGACCTCGCGCGACCTGCCCTTGAACCGGCGCAGCAGAGCGGTTGCTTCCTCGATATCGTCGACACCGGCGCTGTCGACCAGCGCTTCGAGCCTCTGAAAACAATCCAATCGCAATTCCTCCCACCGCGCCACCAAACCCGGTTGCGAGCGGAAAGTTCCAAACTGTGAGTGGTCTCGCGAAGAAATCGCCTCCACTGCTTGAATTCCGCGGACGGGCCATCGGCAATTTTTTTGTTCGGGTGGAACCTCCGCGGCCAACAAAGGTTCTTACCAGGTCTGATCCCCCCTCAGACCCCTGAAGGCTAGACATGCTTTCCAAAGGCCCGCCGGATCCCCTCCCGGCGGGCCCTTTGTCTGCTGGGAAATATCCGCATTGACGACGCCCTATCCCAACCTAAATTCGAACCCACACGAGGAGGCGTTTTCATGGAAACCCAGGAATTGCATCGCGGCCGGCTCATCGACCACATCCAACTGGTGGTCAGAAACCTCCCGGCCAGCCGGCGTTTCTACGAGGCGGTCCTGCAGGCGCTCGATGTCCCGATCGGAGGTAGCGGCGCCGACTTTTTCTGGGCCGACGAGCTGTTTGTCTCCACTGCCGACAGCCGGGCCGCACAGGGAAAACTCACCGGCCGCCATCACCTGGCTTTCCAGGCAAGGGACCACGCCATGGTCGACGGCTTCTACAAGGCCGGGCTGGCGGCCGGCGGCACGGACAATGGCGCGCCGGGCGAACGGCCCTATCACCCCGGCTATTACGCCGCCTTCCTGCTCGATCCGGACGGCAACAACATCGAGGCCGTCCATCACGGCCCGCATAGCCGCAGCGCCGCTTCGGTGAAGATCACCTTCTAAGCTGCCGATATTCAGCCGGCCGGGATCGCGGACGCATGGGCGATGCTGGAGAGAGGCTGCCTTGCGTTGCCAGATCGGTGGCCCCGATGCTAACCGTGCAAATGGCGGGTGGGAATCGGTCCCGAAGCAACGTCCGCCACAAATTTTCAATAAAACTCCCCTTACCCCCCCGTGGAGATATTTTTTTATGCAAAACCCAGCAAGGGCGATCTGTGCCGCCACGCTTCTATTTGCGATCGGGGCCGTTGGCCTCACAAGTATATCATCCTTTGCTTATATTTCATCGGCGCAGGCCCAGGAGGAATATCTGCCGACCGAGAAGGATTTTGTCGGCAAATGGAAACTCAACGGCGGAGCCATCCGGCCGCCGCGCGATATGAAGGATACGCCGACACCGGAACAGGAAGCGGCCGCCAGTGAGTTCCAGCAGACGGTGACCGCGTTTTACGGGGCGTTCGATTATCTGGAGATCACGGCGGACGGCCGCTACAATTTTCACCAGCCCGGGGATCCGACGTCGGGGCCTTGCGTCTGGTGCGGAACCTGGTCGTTCAGCAAGAGTTCGGCGTGGCTCGAGCTGGATACGGCGCCCCGGCTGGATATCTACGCCAAGGACGGCGACATGCAGATGACCTACACTGTCGAACCCTACGAAAAATCGAAATATGCGTGGCTGGTTTTCGGCTGGGCGAAGGCCGAGTAGGCGGCGCGCAGCATTCACCACGTTCGTCATCCTCGGGTCTCCGCGACGGAGCTTCGCTCCTGCTCCGCCTGTGGATGACGAAGGCGGGAGAGGCTTCCGCTAACCCCGGATGTCAACGATGGTTGACCGAAACGGAAGATGACATCTTCTGGGTCGCGCCACTGAATGTCACGGCTTTTCATCCATCTCGTATCCTCGTATACGAGATGGAACCAGCCGACCGAGGAGACCGCATGAGCCCGCCGCCTGAAACCGTGCCGTTTTTCAGCCAGTGGGAAACGCCTGACATGACGCTGGACGTGCTCGCCGACGGCGCGGATGTTGCGCTCAGGCGCGATCCGCTGTGGAGGCGATCCGGGGCGGAGACCCTCGATGAATACGCAATCTGGGCCGCCAACATCTGCGGCATGGCCTGCCTTAAGATGATCCTGGCCAGCCGCGGCGAGATCGTGCCGACGATCGAACTTGCCAGGCGCTGCACCTTATATGGCGGCTATGTCGTCAATGAGGGATCGATCAAGGGGCTGATCTACGCGCCCTTCGTCAGCTTCGTGAAGGAAGCTTTCGGCCTGCGCGCCGAGGTGATGACCAATGTCGCCACATCAGACATTCCGGCGATCATGCAGCGGACGCGCTTCTTCATCGCGTCGGTCAGCAGCTCGATCCGCTGGCCCGAGCGCGAGCCGCCCTCGAAGGGCGGCCATCTGGTGCTGATCACCGCGGCATCCGACGAAGGTTTCCGCTTTCACAACCCGTCCGGCCATGAGCCCGCCACACAGGCAGACGCAGTGTTGTCACCGGCCGATTTCGACCGCTTCTTTGCCAATCGCGGCATTGCCGTCGCCATTTGATTTTTTGACAGTCGAGGGATTTCGATGACCGACAAGACAAGAGTGGCCATCCTCTATGGCGGGCGTTCGGCCGAGCACGACGTGTCGCGCCTTTCGGCCGCCAATGTGCTGAAGGCGATCGACCGCACGCGCTACGATATCGTGCCGATCGCCATTTCGCGAGGCGGCAGGTGGCTGCTGCAACAACTCGATCGCGCCGCGGCGATCGGCGATGAGGCGGCAGGGGCGCCGGCCCCCGAAGACGGCCCGGAGGTTGCTTTGTTGCCCGGCGGCAAGGGCCGGCTGGTTGCGGTGTCGCGGGATGGTACGCAGCCTGAGCTGCCCCCCATCGACGTCGTGTTCCCGGTGCTGCACGGGCCGTTCGGCGAGGACGGCTCGGTGCAGGGCTATGCCGAGGTCGCCGATGTCGCCTATGTCGGCTGCGGCATTCTCGCCTCGGCCGCCGCCATGGACAAGGACGTCGCCAAGCGGCTGATGCGCGAGGCGGGACTGGCGGTTGCCCGCTCCGTCACCGTGCATCGAAACGGCAAACATTCCTTCCAGGAGATTGCCGGGACGCTCGGCCTGCCTTTCTTCGCCAAGCCGGCGCGCCAGGGCTCGTCCTTCGGGGTCAGCAAGGTGAATGACAGGGACGGCTTCGAGCAGGCCATCGACACGGCTTTCCGCTACGATGGCAAAGTGTTGATCGAGGAATTCGTCGAGGGCCGCGAGATCGAGTTCTCGGTGCTGGAGCGCGCCGACGGGTCGCTGACGGTGTCGCTGCCCGGCGAGATCATTCCGGCCGGCAAGCACGGCTTCTACACCTATGAGGCCAAATATCTCGATGCCGACGGCGCGCTGGTCAAGGTGCCCGCCGATGTCCCGGCCGATGTGGCCGAAAAGGCCAGGGATATGGCGCGGCAGGCGTTCCAGGCGCTTGGCTGCGAAGCCATGGCGCGCGTCGATTTCTTCCTGCGCGCCGACGGCAGCCTGCTTGTCAACGAGGTCAACACCATTCCCGGCTTCACCGACATCTCGATGTATGCCAAGGCGCTTGCCGCCTCAGGCATCGGCTACAGCCAGACCATCGACGTGCTGATCGAGCACGCGCTGGCCAGGCATGCGGCGCGCTGATCCGATCGGGCGAGCCTGACTTCCATTTAGCCCTTCGGGAGCGGCCGGTGCGGGCCGGATCATTGCCTGTGAGCGAGGCGTATTTCATCGTTGGCTAAAGTTGCACGTCCGCTCTATATGCCCGATCATGGCATTTGGCAGGGAGGCATCACGTGGCCAATCGTCGAAACGGCACGGCGTCTCCGGCTGATGGGCTGGGGGACGCCCTTTCAGCGGCCGCGCCCCATCCGCGAACCTCTTTGCCCAATGTGGCGGCCATCGTCACGACAGTGGCGGCACTGTATTTCGGGCGCGAGGTTTTCCTGCCGATCGCCATCGCGCTGCTGCTGACCTTCGCACTGGCGCCGCTTGTCGCAGCGCTAAAAAAGGTCGGCATTCCCCGGATTGCCGCCGTCATCGCCAGCGTGCTCGGCGCCTTCGCGGCGCTTGGCCTGTTCTCCTTCATCGTCGCCACGCAGGTCAGCGAACTGGCGCAGAACATCCCGGTCTACCAGACCAACATCCTGACCAAGATCCGCTCGCTCAAGGAAACCGGGGTCGGCGGCGGGATCCTTGCCAGACTGAGCAAGGTGGTCGAGCGGGTCGGCCAGGAGATCGACAGGCAAGACCCCTCGCTGCCGGCCGCCGCCCCGGAAAAGGCGCCGCGCGAGCCGGTGCCGGTCGAGATCGTCGCGCACGAAAGGCCGCTTCAGGTCCTGCAGAATGTCGTCGGGCCGCTGATCAGCCCGCTTGGGTCGGCAGGGCTGATCATTGTCGTCGTCATCTTCATGCTGCTCGAGCGGGAGGATCTGCGCGACCGCTTCATCCGGCTTGTCGGCTACGGCGACCTCCACCGCACCACCGAGGCGCTTCAGGATGCCGCCAAGCGGGTGGGCCGCTATCTCTTGATGCAATTGGTCGTCAACATCGTCTACGCCATACCGATCGCGATCGGGCTCTGGGCCCTCGGTATTCCCAATGCGCTGCTGTGGGGGCTGCTGGCCCTGGCGCTGCGTTTCGTTCCCTATATCGGCCCGATCATAGGCATGCTTTTGCCGCTGTTCCTGGCGCTGGCCGTGGCACCGGGCTGGTCGCTCGTGCTGTGGACCGCCGCCCTGTTCGTGGTGATGGAACTGATCACCGGCAATGTCATCGAACCCTGGCTCTACGGTTCGCGAACGGGACTGTCGCCGCTGGCGATCATCGTCGCGGCGATTTTCTGGACGTGGCTCTGGGGGCCGCTCGGGCTGATCCTGTCGACGCCGCTCACTGTCTGCCTGGTGGTGCTGGGCAGGCACGTGCCGCAGTTTGAATTCCTGGACGTGCTGTTCGGCAACGAGCCCGTGCTCGAACCCCATGCGCGCCTGTACCAGCGGCTGCTGGCCGGCGATCCGGAAGAAGCCACCGATCATGCCGAGGAGATGCTGGAGGAGAAATATCTGGTCGAATTCTATGACAAGGTTGCCATTCCGGCGCTTCTGCTGGGCGAACAGGACCGTGTGCGCGGCGTCATGGGCGATTTGCAAAGGCGGCAGGTGGCGGCCAGTGCCCTGATGCTGGTCGCCAATCTCGACGACAGCGCGCAGGAGGAGGCAGGCGAGGAGGAGGGGCCGCCCGTGGCCGCAGAGGCGAGCGACGATGACGATCCCGGCGGGGAGGACGAGACCGAACTGCCCGACGGCACGGATATGTCCGTACTTTGCGCCGGGGGGCGTGGCGAGCTCGACGACGCCGCTGCCGCGATGCTGGCGCAGGTGCTGGAGGTCCAGGGCGCGACGGTGTCGAAAGCCAGCTTTGCCGATATGGAACCCGCCGGCATTCGCCGCCTTGAGCTCGAAACCGTCGACACCGTCGTGGTCGGATTCCTGAACCGGGATTCCATCAAGCACGCCCGCTTTCTGGTCCGCCGGCTGAAGCGTGCGAAGGCCGCACTTCGGGTGGGAATCGTGTTCTGGTCGGAGGCCGACAGCGAGGACAAGGAGACGGCGGGCAAACTGGCGCGTGACATGAACGCGGATTTCGTGGCGCATGGCATGGTCGACGCCGTGCTGGGCGCGCTGTCAAACGAGCCGCCGGTCGCGCTCAAGCTTGTCGCCAAACGGCGCATGCGGCGACAGCGGGCCGCGTCCAAGAAGGTTACCGCGGCAGCGGCGGGTTGACCGAAATCGGCTGAAGGCCCATGGAACAAGGCGACCCTCCGCGCGGCCTTACGGATTAGTTACCCGTCGGCGGTGAGAAATGCTCGAAATTCGCCCAGCCCAGGAAGCCGACCGGTCGGCGATCGTGCAACTGTGGCATCAGGGCTGGCATGATGCCCATGCGCATCTGGTTCCAGCCGAAATCCTGGCGTACCGAACGCCGGCGCATTTTGCGCTGTGGCTGGAGCAATCCACCGATGCCTTCCATGTGGCGGCTGCCGATGGATTGCTTGGCTTCGTCTCGATAAACGGGCGGAGCTGGTCAAACTCTATGTAAGCCCGCAAGCACGGGGAAGCGGAACCGCCCGCGATCTGCTGTCTTATGCCGAGCATCTCTTGTGCGAACAGGGCGTGGCGGAGGCCGAGCTTTTCTGCACGGCGGGAAATGTCCGCGCGCAGAGATTTTATGCCCGCGAAGGGTGGCGCTTGAGCCGCAGCTTCGAAGACGCACTTTGGCTGCCGGATGATGTCGCCGGCAGGTTCACCGTGGAAACCCACTGCTATCGGAAGCATCTGGGCTTTCGTTAGCATCACTATTCGGAACGACCTTGGCGAGATTATCGCGGACGCTGAAGCAGGCGCCCCCTACCGGTCGACCATCGCCATGCCCCGCTCGGTGTAGCGCGGGCCGGAGATTTTTCCCGGCGCGAGCGCTTCGTCGAGCGCGGCCATCTCGGCGGCATCGAGTTTGATCGCGGCGCCGGCGACGTTCTCTTCCAGGTATTTTCTGCGCTTGGTGCCGGGGATCGGCACGATGTCGATGCCAAAGCCGTCGCCCTTCGCCAGCAGCCAGGCCAGCGCGACCTGGCCGGGCTTGACGCCGCGGGCAGCGGCGATGTCGCTCACCTTGGCGGCCGCCTCGACATTGGCGTCGTAGTTTTCGCCCTGGTAGCGCGGGTCGTTGCGGCGATAATCGCCGTCGGGATAGTCTTCCGCACGCTTGACCTGGCCGGTGAGAAACCCTCGGCCGAGCGGCGAGAACGGCACCAGGCCGATGCCGAGTTCGCCAAGCAGCGGGATGATCTCCGGCTCCAGATTGCGCTCCCACAGCGAATACTCGCTCTGCAACGCCGACACCGCATGCACGGCATGCGCCCGGCGGATGTTGGCTGCACCCGCTTCCGACAGGCCGAAGAAGCGCACCTTGCCTTGCGCGACGAGTTCGCCGACGGCGCCCGCGACATCCTCCATCGGCACCGCCGGGTCGACGCGGTGCTGGTAGAGCAGGTCGATACGGTCGGTTCCGAGGCGGCCGAGCGAGGCTTCCACCGCCTCTCGAATGTGTTCGGGCCGGCTGTCGGTTCCGGTCTGCTTGCCGTTTTCGATGCGGAAGCCAAATTTCGTGGCGATCGTCACCTGGTCGCGCTTGCCCTTCAATGCCCGGCCGAGCAGGGCTTCGTTGTCGTAAGGGCCATAGACTTCGGCGGTGTCGAGGAAGGTGCAGCCGAGGTCGATGGCACGGTGCAGCGTGGCGATGGATTCGGCCTCGTCGGCCGGGCCATAGGACTGGCTCATGCCCATGCAGCCGAGGCCGATAGCCGAGACCTGCAGCCCCTGGCTGCCGAGCTTGCGTGTTTTCAGGGTCATGGCAGGCGTTCTCCGGAGGGGGCGCAGCGATTATAGCGTCAGCAGGTTCAATCGATACGCCTATTCGATCACGATGTGGCTATTCGATAAGGATGTGGCTATTCGATCAGGATGTGGGCTTCGCGCGCTGCTTCGACGAGCGCCGCCCTGGCGACGTCGGGGGCAACATCGCCGCTCGTCGCCCGCTGGCAGGCGCGCAGTGCGGACCGATGCTTCGGGCTGCCTGCGTCACGCCAATGTGTGGTGAGCAAATCAATGGCCTGCTGTGTGTTGGACAGATGATGGATGGAACCGGTGACGCCGACCGAAACCGCCACAGGTTTGGAGAACCATGCCGTTTGCATTGGAACCACCTCAATTGGGCTGAAGCAATAAACGCTTATGGCCGCTCAAGGTTTCGTCGCTACCAATCAATCTGGCGTGATAGATTGCCGATACCCCCAGCGGCATTGGGCCCCACATTGTCCGCGGGGCTCACATGTTCGAGGCGACGTCGCGGGTGGGCGGTGTTTTGGGTTTGTGGGCGGCGCGTTGCCGCGTCGCCTGGTGGGCAGGGCGGGGTTTGACCGTGTTCACGGTCGTGGGCGCCTGCGCCTTGCGGCGCTTGAGCCAGTTGGCTGACAGTTCGGCAAGGAGACTGCGCAAGTCTTTCACGACGTCCTCCTCTTGTAGGGCGACAAGGTAATTGCCGTCGCCCCAACTTGTTCCACCGCAAACTCCTTCCGCCAAAAATAAAAGTTCTTGCCGGCGAAAGCGGTCGGGCATCACCTGCCGATATAGGCGGCCAGTTCGTCCGGCGTCCCGTTCGGGAAGGCCTGTTTCAGAAAATCCAGGAACGCCGACACGCGCGGGCTGAGCAGCCGCCGGGAGGGGTAGAGCGTCCAAAGAGCGATCTCAGGGGCGTCGATGTCCCCCCAATTCACCAACGTGCCGTCAGCCAAATCGTGGGCCACCAACGAAATGGGAAGACGTGCCGCACCGACCCCCGCCCGCACCGCATCGCGCACCATAATGAGCGTTCCCAAAGCGAGGACCGGCTCGATTTTGATCGTCGACCGGCCACCCTCGGTCTTCACGTGCCATGTTTGCCGTTCGCCTTCCCGCGCGCAACGGCAGGGGCCGGTCCACCGGTGCGAGGAAGGTGAGGGCTCGCCACGACGACCAGCCGGTCGCGGAGAAACGCCCGTCCGACCAAGCTTTCGTCGGGATCCGGGTTGACCCGGATCACCAGGTCGTAGCCTTCCTCGATCATGTCCACAGCCCGGTCCTCCGTCGTGACCTCCAGCCTCACCTCCGGAAATTTGAGGGCAAATCCCGCGGCGATCCTCCCCATCGCGGTCTGAGAAAAAAGCAGGGGCGCGCTGATCCGCAGTCTCCCCTTGGGTCTTTGACCGCCCGAGGCGATCGCCGCGGCCGTCTCGTCCAGTTCGGCAAGCAACGCCCCCGTCCGCTCGAAAAGCGCCCGTCCTTCCTTGGTCAGCTTCAGGTTGCGCGCACCCCGTTCAAACAGGCGCAGGTCAAGGCTGCTCTCCAAGTCTCCAACGCGCCGCGACAGGGTTGCCTTGGGCCGGCCGGTGGCCCGTGCCGCCTTGCCGAAACCGCCATGGCGGGCAACGAGGTTGAAATCGGTGAGGGCCAGAATATCCATAGGTGTTCCACCAGTGAGACGGTGCGTCTAAAATTTCGGTCTGTTTGAGTGTTTGTGAGCCACACATATTGGGGCTGTCAAGCAACCCAACAGGAGAAATTCCATGACCATCCTCGTTACCGGCGCCACAGGCAATGTTGGCCGCCAAGTCGTCGAGCACCTCGTCAAGCGCGGCGCCGACGTCCGTGCTCTCGTCCGCGATCCGTCGAAAGCCAGCTTCCCGGCAGGCGTATCGGTCGCGCAAGGCGACTTTCTCGATGTCGATTCACTGCGCAAAGCCATGTCCGGCGTTTCCACCCTGTTCCTCTTGAACGCCGTGGTGCCGGACGAATTCACCCAGGCTTTGGTCGCGCTGAACGTCGCCCGATCGGCGGGCATCGAGCGGATCGTCTATCTCTCGGTGATCCATGCCGACGTGTATGTGAACGTGCCGCATTTCGCCGGCAAGTTCGGCGTCGAGCGAATGATCGAGCAGATGGGCTTCCAGGCTACGATCCTGCGCCCGGCCTATTTCATCCAGAACGACCTGATGATCGAAGACGTCATCACCGGCTACGGCACCTACACAATGCCGATCGGCGCCAAAGGCCTCGCCATGGTCGATGTGCGTGATATCGCCGAGATCGCCGCTCTCGAGCTGCTGCGCCGCGAACGGTCCGCGGAGCCGCTTGCGCTCGAGCGGATCAACCTCGTCGGTCCGCAGACACTGACCGGGACGGATATCGCGGCCATCTGGTCCGACGTGCTCGCCCGGCCGATCAGCTACGGCGGCGACAACACCGAAGGTTTCGAGCAGAATCTCAAGCAGTTCCTGCCTGCCTGGATGGCCTACGACATGCGCTTGATGGGCGAACGGTTCCTGACCGACGGCATGCTGCCCGAGGCCGGCGACGTCGAGCGCCTGACCACGCTTCTGGGCCGCCCGCTGCGCCCCTATCGCGACTTCGCCTCGCAAATCGCCGGCTCCGCCTGACGGAACGGCTCTGGTCATCACCAGGGGGTACAGAAACAGCAGGGCGGCCTTTTGAGGAGGGCGCCTAGCTGTGGCGAGGTCCGCCATCGCTTCATCAAAGAGCACAATCAGGAACCGCGACTCTTCGTCTGGCGGGCCCGATCCAGACTAAATCTTCGCCGCCGTCAGGCGCAGCCACCAAACGTTGGAATCAATCCGCTAGGTTGGGGCACCCCAATTGTCCGCAGCACCAGTCAATCGCAGGAATTTTGAAGTGGAGCCGTTGACATGCACGCTTTCATGATTCTGAATGTTTACTGACTTGGGGGATAAAAATGAAGAGATTTTGGGCTGCTGCGGCCGTTCTATTGTCGTTGCCATGTCTATCGATTGCCCAAACCAACGCGACCGAAAATGCCAGCTTTCCGCAATCCTCCTGCGTATCTAAGGCATCCGGCTTCAAAAACAGCCTGCAAGCCAGAGTTTACCCAAGGATTGACGGTACAGACACGCTAGTTCTGTTCGACCCGAAGGGCGGCTTTGAGAGGTCATTCCAGAATATGGAAAGGTACCGTCTGTTGGCCGCCAAAGCGATGGCGGTGGCGGATGGTTGGGCTGTCTTTGGTGTGACGGAGAAAGGCGGGAAACCCATAGGCTTTGTGGTTCAATATATGCTTGGCGATCCGGATACGAAGACCTGTGAGGTGTTGCCGTCCTCCCCCGAGATTGCCTTGGTGAACGACATGCCTCCCACGATCCTCAAGCAATACGCGGAAATGCTGGCGAACGATGATAGCGGAAACGAATTTGCGATCCGCTCTCGTCTGGCGCAGATGTTTACGAAGAACAAGGAAGATGAGAACGCACCAAAGATTATCACTGATAACGCCCCTTTAACGGTCGAACCCAATTTTGATTTCGAAAAATCCACATGCAAAGCACCGGCGCCCGAATTTCCTAGGGCGATTGCAGTTCGTGTTTTCCCGTCGCTCAGCAATTTAACTCAGCTGACCTTGCGAGATGGCATGACAGAGTGGAAGCCTGATCTTTCCGGCGTCCACTCCAACACGTCTGCAAGCTTCTTGCTCTACGGTGCCCGGGACGCGTGGGCTGTTTATGCCATGACACCCGATAATCAGTTCCGGGTCCAATACATGGCCGGTGATGCATCCGGCAAATCGGCGAACTGTATCAAAGTGCCGGATAAGCCCGTTGACGTATCCATCGAAGGAATGGCCCTCACGGCGGTGAGCATGTACCTCCAGAGGTTGACCGGCGACAATTCCGGGACGGGAGATGAACTGCGCGCAAAGCTCAAGAAGTTTGTGGCGGGTGCTGCCGCACCGGCCGATTCGCTTGGACCGTCTCCGTTGATGCACCTACCCCAGCCCGTATATCCCTTTCTCGCAGCAATGCAGCTATGCGACACCAACGAGGACGCGTCTTTCCAGGATAATTTTCTCACGATCGAGGACATCGACGGAGATGGCGACGACGACTACCTATTCGACATGAAGGGTGTTCGGTGTGTCGGCAAAGATGGCAGGGATCACGGGATTACCGGCAATCACGCAGCAGGCCTGACAATTCTGACTACCACGAAAAATGGCATCGAAAAGGTTTTTGACGAGCCCGTCTTCAGTGCCGAGATCAGGAGATTCAAAGGATATGCTACTGCGATGATATCCTACGAGTTTTCGATGAACGATCATCCGAGAAAATATCTGATCTTCAAGGATGGCAAGGTTACAAAAGCCAAAAAACCGCAAAACGGCGGCAAGGTAGTTTATCGATTTGGAATTGAGTAGCGCTCTAAGTGCACCTCAAAATCAGCCCGCATGTTATGTATGGATTCTAGCGATCAACAGCCCTTACATTTTCCGTATGCAAGAAATTCTTGGCAAATCGAATCGGCCCTATGATGGGCTAAGTAGAAAATGGGAGACCGTCCATGCGCATCCCGCCATTGTCCTAGTCGCTCTGTTGCCGGTGACCGCGGACGCGGCACCAGGCTCTGTGACACGACCGGCTCTGGGTGAATGCACTAGCTGACCGGTACGGGACAAATGCGCGTTCGGCCGGAACAGCCCTACTGCAGGGTGGCCGGACCAGGCCTGTCGCGTTGGGCGATCACGTGCTCGCCCTCGTCACCGCCGAGGCCATCCACGAACAGACCAGCCACGCCGTCGAAATTGGTGAGCCCGTCGAATTCAATTGCGGCGCCAATCAGCTGGGCTGCCTGGAAGACAAGGTATTCGACGTCCTCGAGAGCGATGTTTTCGGCCAGGTTCCTGACCCTTACATGTTCCGCCACCGCCGTGATACTGACGATGCCGGTCTTCCTGAAGGCGATCTGGACCGCTGAACGGACGTCATCGCGCAGTCGCGCCGAGTAATCATACCGCATCGAAACCTCCCAAAGGGAACGGTTTTCTGTTCAGGTTGCACAATGCGGCAGAGGCTTCGTCTTGGCAAGTCACGAATTAAATAATATCTAAACAAATCAGCTAGTTAGCATAGTTATGCAAGTATGCGCCTTACGCCGAATACCATCAGGCTCATCATGCGCATGAGAAGCAGTTCACTCATCGCGAGGTCTTGACGCACTAGGAGCGCTTTCCTAACTATTAGGTAAGCGAGTTGAATACTCATTCGAGGTATCGGGATCCTGAGCGAGGGAGCGCGATGACTGAACTGGAACGCCCGGAACGGTTGCAGATCATGCTGACGTCAGACGAGCTGGCTGCGCTGGAAAACTGGCGCTTCGACAAGCGTATGCCGAGCCGTTCGGCCGCGGTCAGGGAATTGCTGCGGCGCGGGCTTGCCTCGGACGGCTTCCTGACGGCGGAGCAAGGGGCGAAGTCGCAAGACTTCGGCATCCTGCCAACCGCCGGCGGCAACGGCATTTCCGAAAGCGGCAAGGAGTAGCGGGTCACCGCGCGTGAGCCGCTCGAGTCCTTTCAGGCTGCCGGTCGCCGCAACGCGGTGCCGGCCGGCCCAGCGGACCATAACTCTCGATTCAGAGGATGTTGGTCGTCACTTCGACGACGATCGCGGCACCTTCCAGGCTGCCATTGGTGACGTGCACGACACGCGATACCCGCAGATCCTGCGTGGTTCCATCGATCGACAGCGCAACGCTTTCGCCGATCCGCGGAACCGCCTGAAAAACCGCGTCCGTGGCCTCCGGCCGGTTGTCGATCGATATGCGGCAGTTGACGGTCATGAGATGTCTCCTGTGTCGGCCCGGTGGTCAACGCGGGGTCCGCGAAATGGTTTCAGGAGCCGGATGCAACTTGATGGCGCCCGGATCCGTAAAGCAGTAATTGCTCCATTGTTCATCGTAACGGAGCAACAGGGCTCGCCGGGGAGGGCGTTGGGGCTGCCCCGGCGAGCTTGATCCGCCTTACCAGGGGCGTGGCATCACCGGGGTATGGAGACGAGTTTCGGCGCTCGCAATTCCCCGGCCATCCTTGCCGCCTGGAAAATTGTCATCAAAACCAGGATGGGCTCACCCTCGGTCGGGTTGATGGTCAGCACGACGCGGCCAAGCTCGTCGCTCATGCCGCAAGACCAGTCCTTGACGGCTATCACCTTTCTCGCGGCCATATGCCGTTCTCCTGCACGGGAGGTTCTCTGCCGGCTAAGCCGTCTGGAGTTGGTCGACAGAACCTTCGCCTGACATTGCAACCAGCCGAAATGCGGCAAATGCGGCCAATATCATGAAAACCGCCGTGACGTTCAGGGACATCGTCGACGCAAGGACGCCCCCGTCAAAGCAACTCAGTTCCATGCGCTGTACCCCTTCAAGCCACTGACGGCCTGGATGATGATCCTGCTTCGAGTGAAATACAAGCGCGCGCTAATGTGCTGAAGTCGGCTGGCCAGTCTGCGCGCGGCTCCGAACCAGCCAAGCGCTTGGTTGCTGGTTCCCGCTCAAGGGCTCGAACCTCGATTCACGCCTTCAAAGGGCGCTGTCCTACCATTAGACGAAGCGGGAAAATGCACGTTGCGCCCCACCCCTAGCCGGTTCGCGCGCCGGGATCAACGCACTGCGGCGGCAAAGCCGATTGGAAGCGCGGTGTCAGTCCGGAAAGTTGGTGACAGGTTCCTCGCAGCGGTAGACCGGGCAGCTGCCGTCACGGGTCGGGACATAGGCCGACATCGGCACCTCCGGCCAGTCGCATTCGTTGCCGAACTGCCTGACATAGCGGTCATAGGTGTTGGGGCCGGTGGTCAGCACCACGGCATGGCGGCTTTGGAGCAGTTGCCGGAGTTGGTCGCAACTCATCGTGCGGGTGTCGGGCCTGGCTTCGGCGAGGCCGGTCGCGGCAAGCAGGATCGCTGCCATCATCAAGGCAATTCGGCGCATTGGCATGGCTGTTCCTCGAATGGACATATCGGGCGAAACTCGCATCCCGGCGGGTGGTTCCGCAACCGCCGGCTGGCCGTCTGTGGCGGGCGCAACCAAATGGTCCGTCGCGCATTGCTGGGGATGGATGGCAGGAAGCCCTACGAAACCCCGCAATGGCGGCCCGGAAACGGGGATCGCGAGGCCATGTGCTGTTCTTTCTGCGGCGGGCGCGACCACAGCTATGAGGACTGTCCGCAAAGGGAGGCTTCGGCCGAGCCAGTGCCTGTTGCTCCGCCCGACGACCCCGGCTCCGAAGAAGCAGGCCGATGAGACCGACAAGGCGAACCGGTCACCCGGCTTGCCGCGGCTCGACGGGATCGGCATTTACGGCCGCCGGGGCCTTGCCGGAACGAACGACCGGGCGCCATCGTGAAATGCCTGTCGGCGACCGCAAATGCGGAATGTTGCGCACCGACTGCAACCAAAATGCCCGGTCAGGCATTGCTGGCTCAAGGGGAAATCTACACGCAGGCCCGGACTCTGGCCGGACGCGGCCAAGTGGGGCCAAGACGGGGCAATGACAGAATTGGCAAGCATCGACAGCCTGCTCGAAATCACTGCCCACGCGCGGTTGGCGGCGATTGTCGATTCATCCTTCGACGCCATCGTCAGCAAGGATCTGAACAGCATCATCACCAGTTGGAACGCGGCGGCGCAACGCATGTTCGGCTACACCGCCGAAGAGGCCGTCGGCCGCTCCGTGCTCATGCTCATCCCCGATCATCTCAAGGATGAAGAGACCGACATCATCAGCCGGGTTCGCAGGGGCGAGCTGCTGGCCAGCTACGAGACGATCCGCCGGCGCAAGGATGGCGGGCTCATCGCCGTGTCGCTGACCATTTCACCGATCAGGAACACGTCCGGCGAGATCATCGGCGCCTCGAAGATCGCCCGCGACATCACCGCCAGCAAGGAGAGCGAGCGCCGGATCAGGCTTTTGCTCCGCGAGGTGAACCATCGCGTCAAGAACCAGTTCGCGGTGATCCTCTCGATGATCCGAGAGACCAGTAAACGCTCGACCGATCCGCGTGAATTCGAGGAGTTGATCCGTTCCCGCATCATGGCGCTGTCGCGGTCGCACGATCTGCTGGTGAACTCGGAATGGGCCGGCGCCAGCCTCTTCGACCTTGCCCAGGAGCAGCTCAAGCCGTTCGGTCACGAGGCGCGGGTATCGCTGTCGGGACCGCTTTTGACCTTGCAGCCGAATGCCGTGCAAAATCTCGGCATGGCGTTTCATGAACTCGGCACCAACTCTTCCAAATATGGCGCGCTGGCGAGCGAGGCCGGGCGGCTCGAGATCACCTGGCGGATCGTCGAAGGCGCTTCGGACAAGCTGGAAATCCATCTGCTCTGGGACGAGACGATGCCGGTGCGTGAGGGAGAGCGTCGGGACGAAAGCACGCGCAAGGGTTTCGGCACCGTCGTCCTGCAACGGGTCGCGCCGCAATCGCTGAACGGCCTGGCGGTGCTGGATCGCAGCCCGGGCCATCTCAGCTGGTCGCTGACGGCGCCGCTGGATTCGATCATCGTTCCGCAGTTGGGCGCCGACCTGCCTGAAACCGAAACGTCCTGAGCGCTTGAGGGTCGTTCCATCAACACCCCGACAGATGCAATTTCAAAACGGCCGCACCCTTGCCGCATCCGGCGATGGATTCAGGAACCGTGACCCGGCGGCCGCGTTGTGGCGTCAAGCTTTCGGAGGGGACATCATGGAACAGCTCGTCGAGGAATTCGGCCATCCCACCTACACCTCGTTTCCGGTCATCGCGGCAAGGCTGTTGCTGGCGACGCTCTACGGCGCGGTCATCGGTTTCGAGCGCGAATGGCGTAACCGCCCGGCCGGGCTTCGCACGCATATTCTCGTCTGCGTCGCCGCCGCCACCTTCGGCATCCTGACGATCGAGATCGTGCATGCGCCGATGTTCGCGCGGGAAGCCGTCAAGGTCGATCCGATCCGGGTGGTCGAGGCGGTGACCGCCGGCGTCGCCTTCCTCGCCGCCGGCTCGATCATGTTTTCGCGCGGCGAGGTGCATGGGCTGACGACCGGCGCCGGCATGTGGCTGGCGGGCGCGATCGGCGTAGCCTGCGGCCTTGGTCTTTGGCAGGTGGCCGGGTTCGGCACGCTGATCGTACTGGTCGTTGCCGGCTTCCTGCACCGGTTCGAACGCGGACCCGGCCTTGCCGCCGGTGATGAAGGCAGTCAGGCCAAGGTGCAGAAGGAGGCGGCCTCGACCCCATCAAAGGGAAGGCGAAGGTAATTCCGATCGCGGGGAGATGCCGTGACCGGTCTCACTGAAGAAGCCGGCCAGCAGATCGGCCGTCCGCGGCGGGTTCTCCTCGGGAAAGAAGTGTCCGCCCGGCATCGGCTGGCCGCGCACGTCGTCGGCCCAGCCGCGCCACAGCGCCAGCGGCCCGCCTTCGCCGGCGTACCAATCCGCCAACGCGCCCTGACCGCTCCATAGCGCCAGCAGCGGGCAGCGGATGCGCCGGCCGGCTGCCTTGTCGGCATGGTCATGCTCGCGGTCGAGCGTGGCTGCCGCCCGGTATTCCTCGCAGATGGCATGGATGTGGGCAGGCGCGCGCAAGGCATCGACATAGGCCTGACGTACTTCGGCTGGAAACGCCGATGACGACGAGCCCCAGCCGTCGAGCGCATTGTCGACGATCGCCTCGGCAGTGCCGGACAGGATCTTTTCCGGCAATGGCTCGGGCTGCGCCAGCAGCGACCATGGCCAATAGCCCAGCGCCAGCCTGGCGTCGGCCCGGTCCCATGCATCGGCGGTCGGCACGATGTCGAGGACGGCGAGCCTGTCGATGCTGCCCGGATGGTCGAGCGCCATGCGGTAGGCGACACGCCCGCCGCGATCATGGCCGGCGACCATGAAGCTGCTGAATCCCAGCTTTTCCATCAGCCTCGTCATATCGGCGGCCATGGCACGCTTGGCATAAGGTGCGTGGTCCGGAATGGATGCCGGACAGGAACTGCGGCCATAGCCGCGCAGGTCAGCACAGACAACGCTGAACCGGCTGGCCAGGGCGGGCGCGATGTCGCGCCACATCAGATGCGTCTGAGGAAAGCCGTGCAGCAACAGCAATGGCGGCCCGCCGCCGGCACGCAGGCAGAATATGTTGGCATCGCCGGTGTCGATTTCCGCGCTTTGAAAACCGTCGAACATCACCGCCTCCGGCACGCGCAACGGCCGGCAAACGGATTTGGTTGCAATGCCGCCCGGCGAGGCGGCCAACCTTTTTCGTCGACAGGCGTTGTCCCTGTGAAGGGAAGGTCGCCGCGGGCGGCCGTGAAAGAAAGAAGGAGGCAGTGATGAGAACTCTCGCCATCATGCCATTCGGCCTTATGCTGGCGCTGGCAGTGCCGGCCGCGGCACAGCAGCAGAACGACAGCCAGGCGCCGCAGGCCGACAAATGCAGGGCTCAGACCGGACAAGGGGCAAAACAGCAGCCTGGACAGCAGGACGGCAATTTGACCGCGAAGCTTAACGATTGCGGCGGCGTGCTGAAACCGCCCCCGACGGGCGACCAGGGCATGGCGGCGCCGGCCCCCGACGAAGGCAAGACGCCGGTGATCAAGCCGGGTGAAGTGCCGCCCCAGCCACCGAAGCAATAAACGCCGCTGGCTGGTATTATCGCGCAAGCTAATGGAACCTCGTTATCTCAGAAGCGTTTCTCTCACGACTTGAAATTCGAAGAGATTATCGTGAGAGATATTGCGACCACGGCCACGTTGCTTGCCTCGATAGCCATCGTGATTGCCTTGATTCTTCTGGCGCCGAAGAGTTTTGGCTTCGAAACCTCTCAACCGATTGTCCAGGGCGAGCTTCCAACGAAATGACAAAGCAGGCGAGGCATGATGCCCCGCCTGTTTCCGTTTATGGAAACCGCTATCGCACCAAGACGCCGGCGTGGCTGCAGAGCGCCGCGAAGGCTTCCTGCGCCTCGGCGGCGCCTGTCTGGGTTTCCAATGCGGCTTCGACCTTCTCGCGCGCCGCCTGGTAGAACGGGCCGCGCTTGGCCTGCGGCCAATCGATCAGGATTTCGCTGGCATCCCTGAGCGTGGTGACGTCGCGGATCGTGTCCGACCCGTGCGGCTTGATCCGCATCGGCGTGGGCAAAATGAGCTCGGACATAGCCTGTTTTCCAATTACTGCAGGAGTTTTGCTTCGCGCGCGGCGTCGATCACCGCCCGCATCGCTTTTTCCGGCGGCGTCCAGCCGTCCAGCGCATCGCGGCAGCTGCGCAACGCTGCCCGGTAGCGCCGTCCCTGGCCAGCCGGCCAGTCGCCGAGGCATTCCAGGCCTTCCCAGGCGCTGCGGATGATGCGCTCGCGCTCAGGCGCGAATTTCAGCCTGACGGGGCGGGGAAACATCTTGTCGTTCAACGGTCGTCTCCATGATTGCCGCAAGTCGCCGGGCGACATGCGTGAGAGGCATCCGGTAACGTCGGCGGCAGGGCAGGGTTCCCTTGCCCAGAGATCAAATCTCGGCGTCGATGTCAGACAGCGATCTCGGTGTTGGCGCTTCGGCGTTGTGCGCCGTTGGGCGGTCATGCTCGAACTGTTCGGCGCCGGGCCAAGCGTGCAGCCAGGTCTCGCGCCTGGAGGTCCACAATTCATATTCGGGCACCAGATCGGTCGGCGCAATGTCGAGGCTGCCGATCGCCACCTCGGCTTCGTTGTCGTCGACCCAGGCGACGCGGCCGCCGCATGTCGGGCAAAAGCTGCGCGTGCCATAGGAGCTGACGAGGCCGGTGGTCTCGAAAGCCTCGCGCGGCCAGATGGCAAAGGCCGAATAGACCGAACCGCCGGCCTTGCGGCAATCCTTGCAATGGCACAAGCCGACGCGCAACGGCGCGCCGTGAACCTCGAACTGCACGCCACCGCACAGGCAACTGCCGGTCCTGCGTATGGTGTCGGACATGACGCCCTCCCTCAATACGTGGCGCTGCGGGCCGGGTGGGACAGATGCTCGTCTGCCGTTTCGTTGGCCAGGATGAGAAACCGGGAAAAAGACATCCTGTTCACCGTACCACCAGGCCCGGTTGACACGGCCCGCAGCATCTTCAACGCCGCCCAGGCGAAATGGTTTCGGCTAGCCGCGGGCCGCCATATGGGCGTCGAGCTTCTTGCGCGAGGGTCCGTAGCGCTTGATGATGGTCTGTGCCTCGCTTGGCGGAATGCCGTACTTGCGGGCAAAGGCGGCAACCTCGTAGGGCTCTTCGCTCGAGACCAGCTTGCGGTCCTGTTTCGTCTTCGACTTGTCGTCAGCCATCTCAGGCCTCGCTTTCTGTTGTCGGGGAAACGCGCAACCTTCGGCGCCCGCGATCAACACGACATAACACAGATCGGCGCCGCCGGTTCCACCCGGCGACACGGCCAGTCCGGAACCGGCCTGTATCAGGCCGATGGCCGCATGGGGTCGGCGTCGGCAGCGTGGTCGCCGTCACATTCGGAGCATGCCGCGCTGAGGCCGGGGCAGCCGCGCCGGTGGGTGCCGGCAGGGCAGCAATGGCCGTTGGAACTCGTCCAGCGCGGGCATTGGAAGACCTGGCCAGCGCCGCCGCAGCCGCTGCATTCCAGCGTCGCCGACCGCACGCCACGAGATATCGCCCCAAACCTGACGCTTGTTCGCAAATTTCAGCCCACCCAAAATCGCTGCACCGGCACACCGCTGCATTAGCCCCGGCTAACAATATCACGTCCGTGATTACCAACAAGTTTCAATCGCGCGAGGCGCGGGAGAGCCGTTCGGGCCGGCGCGTCGTCAGGCCGGCTTCAGCCGCATCGCGGCGAGATACATGAGCGCCGAGGAGGCCTGTCCGCGGTCCCAGCCGGCGGCCTCGACCTTGCGGAGCAGGGCGTCGAGATGCGGAGCCAGCATATCCCTGCATTGCTGTTCGTAGGCGGTGCTCATCGCCGGATGCTGCGGTGCGTCGATGGTCAATGCCTTGGCCATGTCCGTTTCCCCCTTTGAGCGAGCAACACTATACCGTCAGCCGGCAAACCGAAAATCGTTCGGTGGGTGCGAGGCTTCGAGGCCTGCTTCGACCCGCGGCAAGCGCCCTGTCGAGAAAAGTTGGCCTGGCGTGTCGGACTTGGCGCCCGCCGTGCGTCCTAGGAGCGAGCAACCCGCAAAGCTGGAGAACGAGCATGTCGTCGCAAATCATTCAATCGCCGTGGCAGACCGCGGCCCTTCTCATCGCCCGGCTGATCTTCGCCGGCGTCTTCCTGATGGCCGTGACCTTCAAATTCATGGGCATGGCGGCCACCGCCGGCTATATCGCCGCCGCCGGCTTTCCGTTTCCGCTGTTCCTGGCCTGGTGCGCGGCGATCCTGGAAGTCGCGTTGGTGCTGTGCTTCCTGACCGGCGCCTTCTTCTCGCAGGCGGCCCTTGTCGCCGCCGCCTACGTGCTGTTCCTCGCTTTTGCCTTCCACGGACCCAGCCACTGGGCCGGCAACCAGGCCGAGTTCGGCTTCTTCATCGACCATTTCTCGTTCATGGCCGGACTGCTGTTTGCGGCCGTGCATGGACCGGGCAAGGTGCTTTCGCTCAATTCGGGATGGCCGGGCAGGGCTTGAGGCGAGGGCAGCGGGCCACTGCGGACGCACGCCGGCCCGCCGGCACCGCTCACAGCTGGTCGTTGTAGGGTTCCTTGATCTTGCCGACCATGCGGGCCAGCTTCGAAAAGGACGGCATCTCCGCCTCCGGCTGGCACTGGTTGGCGAGTTCCAGCAGCCGGATCGGGAAGTTGACGGCGTCGCGGCTGGACGCGGACATGCCTTCGGACCGCTCCTGGTTGGTTTCGCCGGCCTCGGTCTTGCGCAGGGCCAGGTCGATTTCCTCTGCCGTCAGCACCCCCTTTTGAACCAGGAGGCGGTTGATCGAGGCGACGGCCATCAACAGGCCTTCGAGTTGCAGGTTGGCGACATTCATGGCGATTGCTCCCGTGGCTGGGGTTGAAACGCGCGAGCGGCATTTCCGCTCCAGAAAGGCTGCGGGCGAACGTCTATTCCTGCGTCAGCCGTTCGCCATATTCGCGCCACAGCGCCTTGACTTCCAGGGAGCCTAGGCTGCCGATCGAAACATCCCCACAGCTGATGGCGACGGCGCCGATGTCGTATTGGGGGTAGGCGTTGGCGACGAAACGGATGGCTTCGCCCAGCGAACGCACGCGGATGACCGGATCGGCCTGACCCTGGCCGGTGCTGCGCACCCCGGAAACCGTGGCCGGTGCATGTCGCATCCTGAACACGGATGCCATGGCTGGTCTGTCCATCGTCCTCTCCCACAAGGCCGTGCGACGGGAATCATTCCATGAGCTTCAACGAATGATTTCACACCTGCCGGCTTATGACCAGCCGCCGACGCTGAACCCTGTGATCGGCACCGACGACATTGTGCTGTCGTTCTACCAGTCCGACGACACAGTCGGGGATATCCAGGCAGCCGCGCAAGGCATCATCGACCAGGCCCAGGCCGCTGCGGACGTAGCGACGGGCGCCATGACAACCGTGCTCGATCCGCAATTCGCGACCAAGGCGACGGCGGAGGCATTTTCCCCACCGATAGCACCCACATACATCCGCACCGCCTTCTACGACAGCTCTCAGGTGGCAGGCAGTGGCGCTGTGTACCGCAAGAATGGAACGAATGTCGGGGATTTGGTGATCATGCTGAGCGATGGCATGACGAAGACAGGCTATACGCTCGCCTCGACCCCGGTGACGGCATCAATGCTCGGGGCGCGTGGTAACGGTACAAATGCCACGGCTGCTATCAGTGCACTGCTCGCGGGCAGCTATCCGCATGTGCTGATTGACGGCTCCTACCAGACCGACGGCAACCATACGATCTCGACAGCGAAGAAGCGCGTCGAATGCCTGGGCGGCTCTGCCCTGATCCTGCGCGCGCCAGTCGGTGCCGTTACCGGCCACCATCCCGTCATCGATATCGCTGCCGATGACGTCCTGATAGACGGGGACCTCACGATTGATGGTGGATCACATGCCGGCTACCAGGCTTCTATCGGTATTCGCGTCGGCCTCTCCACTGGTGCACGCCGGAAGCGGCCGACAATCCGCGGCGTGAAAGTCCGTAATCTCGGCCTTGCCGGTGTGATGGCGCTCTGTGTCGACAGCCCGACGATTGAGGACATTGACGGCTATAACATCGTCACGCCAACCGGCGGCGAGTTTGGCGACACGGTTTACGTGGCCGGCGTCCGCAAGCCGATCGTGCGCAACATCCGGTCGGCGAAGTGCAAACGCGACGGTGTCGTGTTGACCTATACGGGGAATCTAAACACCACCGACGTGTTGGTCGACGGGGTTTTCGCCGATGCACATCTCGACAGCCCCTCCGCCGGTGTCTGGGTGGAGATGACCGGTGCGCGAGATCCGCGAGGGATCATAACTAACGTGGTGGCGAATGACTGTCTGATTGGCGTAGCTGCGACTGACGCCAACAGCGAGATCGTCATTTCGAATGTCAAGGCAATCGGCAACCGGCTCTCCGGTAGTTCTGCCGGTAACGTCTTCGGCGTTCAGATTCAGTCGGGCCGGCTCGATAACTGGTACATCGATCGCTACAACACAGCCCTGCAATTGGAGCCAAACGGCGAATATCAGTTCGCCCTCAGCTCGCAAGTTGGATCGTTTGCGATTGGCGAAACGGTCAGCGGCGGCACCTCTGGCTCCACCGGAACCCTGCGGTTCCAACATTTTGAAATCGTCATCGCCGGCTCAACCGTCGAGTATGAACTCGGTGAGACGGTGACAGGCGGTTCATCCGGCGCGACGGGCATCTTGGTCGACTTCTTTGCCAACGTGCTGAGGGTCTTGCCGATGAGCGGAACGTTTCAGGCCGCTGAAACAATCACTGGAGGCACCTCTGCGATTGCCAAAACGGCAAACAGCGCGGCCCGGCGCATCTATGTGCGCGGTTCGGCCGGCATCTTTCGGGCTGGCGAGACGATCACGGGCGGAACGTCAGGTGCCACAGCCGTAATCGCCGCGCCCTACCAGACGCCACTTGCGATCGGCCCGGGCACGTTGATGAACTGCTCGACCGACGCCATTGTCGTTGCGAACGTAGTGACACCGGCGAGCGTTAGCCTTTCCGGCATCAGGGGAAACATCCAGTCGCATGGCATCCGGTTCAACCTATCCGTGGGCCAACGGCTGCGCAAAGCCAGTCTCAGGGACATCGCCCTGAAGAACCCGACCTCCATTGGCGTTGCCTTTCGGGTAACCACCGGCGGCGCGATAGACGAAATGCTGGTCGATGGTTTCGACATGTCGGAATGGGTTGGTGATGGCACCGGCAGTTCCATCACGGCCGGCATCGTGACCAGGTTTATTGGCGGCAACAATCCCGGTCTACAGGGGACGTTGGGTGTGCCGATCAATCTGACCGTCAACACAACGCTGTCTGGGCTTCACAACCGGGCACTCTGCCACAACAACGGCGCCGGCGCGACGTGGACACATACGCTGCCGCCTGCCGTGCCTGGCCTTCGGATCGGCTTTGCCGGAGTACACGCAACCCATGTCATGAACATCGAGCCCAGCGGGACGGACACGATCAAGGGCGGCGGTGCAGGAAAATATCTCATTCTCGATCCCGGCGAGCGCGTGGTGCTGGAGGCCTATACAGTAGGCATGTGGGTGGTCAGCGCGGCAATCGGCTGGGCTGGCGATTTTGAGCTGTAGGCCTTGTCGTTATGTGATACCGAATCGGCTAAGTTGCATTTTCGATCCAAATAGTCGAACGAGAGATATGGTCTTCGTTCTGTGGGCAATGGTGGCAATGACCACCCTTATACTTGTAGCCCGGCACAATCGGGTGTCCGTCATCGCGATTGGATATATAGGCCTGCTTGCCTATTCTGTGCCAGCGCTGATCGGCTACACCCGGCCAATAAATGCCAGAGGGTTGGTGCCCTATCTTGAGCCGGCTTCGTCGGGAGCAATCGGCGTGATGGCCGCTGCTTGGCTAGGATTCGGTTTGGCGCTTCTTCTCTTGTCCTCAGATGCCGACACGGCTCCCCCCAGGCACCAACTGCATCTAATACGGGTGACGTGGTTCATCCGATGCGCGCTGATCATCTCTCTGGCGTGCTACGCATGGATGACAAACCGTGCGGGCCTCCAGTGGTTTGCGATGGAGCGCGCTGACATCTATGGCGCTGTCGGAGGGCTTATCTCTGTCGTGTGGCGGTGGGTGAGCGGCATCGGGCTTCTGACATCCATCTATTTCGATAGATTCTGGGGGCGAGGTGGGCGCATCACGCAGACCATTTTGATCGTGATGGTGGCCCTTAATGCCATTGCTGGCGATCGAACCGTTCCTGTCATTCTGGCTATGGCGTTCTCTGTCGTTCTCATGTGGGAGTGGCCGGTAACGAGGGCCGCCTTCAATTGGCGAATGTGGTGCATAGGGGCAGCGACCCTCGCTGTCGTCTTCTTCATGAAGCCTTTCTATCTGGCCTACAAGCGAGACCTGCCATTCGGCGTGATGCTGACCAGCGGCTCCGATCCGATGGCTATGGTCGCCTCCTGGGAAGCGTTCGGCACCCATGAAAACATCGAGGGGCTAATCAGAACGAACACAACCTACCCATGGTGGAACACGGTTCGCGACACCTTGGCGCAACTCCTGATTCAGCCGTCAGCGTTCGGCTTCGACAGTACCGGGTTCAATACTGTGTTGCAGACCCAGATATTCTCGCAGGCCAGTTATGGCCTCGCCGGCAGCTTGTGGGGGCAAGCGTGGGCGATGGGGGGCGTCCCCATCGTGATCATCTTCGGACTTCTCTACGGGCTTACGCTTGTAATGCTGCACCGCGCTTCGCTCCAGAGTAGGGGAATGTGGTTCTTCTTCTGGATCATTCTCGGCAGTGTCATTGGTGTCTATGCACACCGGAATGCCTTGGAAAATATGCTGGCCCAAGCACGTCAGCCGTTAGTCGGGTTTATGGCAATTCAAATCTTGGTCTGGATTCTGCTCTTTGGGCGCTTCCACAAGGCTGTTCAGCTTAGACCGATGGCATCGTCGCGCAATTGATGCATGCGATGGCTCATCGGCGCCTTGTGCCCCAAGCATAAGCCCGCGTGTCTGATGCCACGAGCCGACGCATACCATATTGTCCCTGCCTCTCGATCTGCTCTATCGCTTCCACGACGCCGTCAAACTGCCCTGGTGTGACGTCGTCGAAAACGATTACGTCTCCCGCTAGTTGCAGCTCAGAAACAGCCCGATATTCGAGTAAGACATTTTTCGTTGTGTGCTGCGCGTCGATGAAGGCGAAGTGGATTCTGTTCACTCCGACTTTCGGCAATTGGACAAGGGAATCGCCCTGAAGGAACACGATCCGATCTGACAAAGATTGCCACGGCTTGAGGAGTTCCGCGCGCGTCTTGCGCCCGCCGTGATCGTCGATGCAGTTCCAGTAGAACCGATGGTTATGCGACAGCACGTCCAGAGTGATGATGTGGCCGGCAGCGCTAGCGTCCTGCAAAGCCTTTGCCATGCAGAGTGACGAGAAGCCGCGCGCTGTGCCGGTCTCGACAATGGTGGTGAACGGTCGCGGGTTACTCGCAAGCTCGCGTCGTAAAAGGCTGTAGAGCACTCGGCCGTGCGGGTAAGCCAAGGTGCTCTTCTTGATGGTGATCTGCGTATGCAGGGCCAGATTGTCGAGCCATTCGCGGTCGATAGCGAAGCCGGTGTCGGCCTCCAGCCGGTCAATCTCCGGATACTCCACTCGCCGCGCTATCTCGAAAAGCCGCAAGTATTCTTCCTTGGAAGCTCGAATGCGGGAGCCAAGCGGGTCGTTGTTCCATCGTCGGTCTATCGCTGCCGCTAGACGCTCGAAGGCAAAACGTTGGACCGCGCCGACGTAGTTTCTCATCCCAGCACCCCCGAAGCATGACCGTTCTACAGCCGCAAACCGATTCGCGGCAAGGCGATCAAGCCGGACAACGCCAACCAAATCCAAACCCGAAACTGAACAACTGCCCGGAAGGGCAGAAAGGAAACACCATGGACCGCAACTTCGCGCGGGCGCTTGCGCTTGTTCTCAAATCGGAAGGCGGGTGGTCGGACAATCCGGCTGATCCCGGCGGCGCCACCATGAAGGGCGTGACGCTTGCCAGCTTCCGCCGCTATGTGAAGGCCGACGCGACGAAGGCGGATCTGCGTGCGATCAGCGACGCGCAGGTCGCCACCGTCTATCGCCGCTTCTACTGGGACGCTGTGCTCGGCGCCGAATTGCCCGATGGCGTCGACCACGCGGTGTTCGATTTCGCCGTCAACAGCGGGCCTGGCCGGGCAGCCAAATATTTGCAGGCGGCCGTCGGCGTTGCGCAGGACGGGCGGATCGGACCGGTCACCGTCGCGGCGGCCAAGGCAAAGCCGGCCGGTGTGACCATCGATGCGCTTTGCGATGCGCGGCTGGCGTTCCTCAAGCGGCTGCCGACATGGGCGACATTCGGGCGCGGCTGGTCGGATCGGGTCAGGTCGGTGCGGGTTCAGGCCCTGCTGATGTCGGCGCAGCGCCCCGCGGCACCGGTGACCGCGGCGCCGCCACCCAGGGTCGAAACATTGCCCAATGGGGCGTCGTCGATCCAGCCCGTGCCGCCGGCGCCTGGCGGTAAGGCGGCTGCCGCGGCCGGCATCCTCGTTCTCCTGGCCGGAGCACTCGCGGCTTTCCGGCATCAGGTCGCCGCTCTTTTGGGGAGCCTGTTTCGATGAGATGGTTCAACACCAATGCGCTGCACAATCTCCTCAACACGCTGATCGCCATCATCTGCGGCGGCGCGCTCGCCGGCTTCGACTGGACGCTGCTCGGCGTGAGCGACCGCACCGCGCTTCAGATCAGCGGGAGCCTGGCACTGCTGAAGATCATCATCAACGCGGTGCGTGACGGGCCGCGCGGCATGGTCGCGCCGCCGGCCAAGGAGACATGAGGTGGGAACAATCACCCTCGCGCTGCTTGGCCAGGCCTGGCCGTATCTTCTGGCAATGGGCGCCGCGCTTGCCGGTGTCTGGACAGCTTATGCCAAGGGCAAGGCCAGCCAGAAGGCCAGGCAGTATGCCGCCGACGCCGCGGCGCGCACCGAAGCCCAGAAGATCGACGATGCCGTCGCCGGCCGGGCGCCGGACGACAACAGAGGGAGGCTGGCCAGATGGTCAAAATCATAGCGCTCTCGCTGCTGCTGGCCGGCTGCACCACATCAGGCGGATCGTTCTGCGCGGCCGGGCATCCCATCCGGCCGACAAGGGCAGAGGCGGCGGCCCTTTCCGACGCGTCGGTGGCGGCGATCCTGGCTCACAACGAAAAGGGCCAGAAACTTTGCGGCTGGAGGCCATGATGAACGATCTTTTCGACCTGCTCGGCATCAAGGGACCGGTCGTGGCGGCGGGGCTCGCCGGCGGCGTTCTGCGCGCGCTGTCGCGGCATCGCTACAAGCTGCGCGAAATGGTGGCCTCGCCGATCTGCGGCGCGCTTGCGGCGGCGTATCTGACGCTGCCGGCGGTTTCCTACGCCAGGATCGCCGGCCTGCCGATGCCCGATCCCGCCGACGACACCACCAC
>NZ_RZQT01000033.1:0-54851 GCF_003998485.1 Mesorhizobium sp. M7A.F.Ca.CA.001.04.2.1 | reverse complement strand
ATTCCCCTATTCCCCTACTCCCCTATTCCCCTACGGCCAGGTCTCTGCCAGCCGATGTCGAGCAGGCCCAGCCGGCCAAGCTCCTTGTCCATTGCGCGAGCGACATCACGGCGCGCGCCGCCGATATCGCGCAGTTGGCGGTCGGAGAGATCCTCGACGTTCTGGTAGGCAGTATCGCGGCGGGGGAGGCGTATCGCGACCCGGGCGTGACGCAACCAGTCGAGGGTTTCGGCCAGCCAGTTCGGACGATGTGCGGACGAATTCAAAACGATGATGGACATGGTGTGCTCCGTTCTCCCCGAATATCAAATCCGGCTTGATGATGTTTCGATGGACAGATCATGCCAGATTGAAATCTCTGTAGGAAACGAGTAGTTTTCTCTCGATCATCAAGTTTTCTTTGAGGATAGGATGGCTCGTCTTCTGCCTGGGACTCGTGCCTTGAGGACGCTGGAGGCGGCGGCCCGGCACCTCAATTTCACCCGTGCCGCCGACGAGCTTGGGCTGACACCGGCCGCCGTCAGCCATCAGATCAAGGAAATCGAGGATCAGCTCGGGCTGGTGCTGTTCACGCGCACCAGCCGCACCATCCGGCTCACCGAGGCGGGAACGGTGCTGTTAGACGCCTCGGCGGACGCGCTCGACCTGCTTGGCCGGGCTGTTTCGCGGGCGCAAAAGCTGACGCGCGGCACCGCTCTTTTGAAGGTAACGCTCGACGCGCAGTTCGCGTCAAAATGGCTGATGCGACGCGTCGACGATTTTCGCAAGCGTCACCCCGATATCGAGTTGCGATTCGACATTGCCTATGAAGTGCGGGATTTCGAACTCGACGACATCGATGTCGGCATCCGTTTTGGCGCCGGCAAATATCCGGGCCTTCGCACCCACCGGCTGTTCGACAACATCCTCATTCCGGTGTGCAGCCCGAGCCTTTTGACGTCCGGTCCGCCGCTGCGCGAGCCGCGCGATCTTTTCAACCATACGCTTGCGCATATCGAATGGTCGCGGCAAGGCGTGACATGGCCGAACTGGCGGATGTGGATGGCGGCGGCCGGCATCAATGATTTCGACGACAGCCGGACCGTCGTGTTCGGCAACTCCACGGATGCTGTCCAGGCAGCGCTCGACGGCAATGCCGTCGCGCTCGCCGATTTCGCCATGGTGGCGAACGACCTTTCCCAGGGCAGGCTGGTGCAGCCTTTCGAACTCGGCCTGCGGGTGGCGCCCGAGTTCGCCTATTTCCTGGTCTATCCCGAGAATACCGCCGACGATCCGCGCATCGTCGCCTTTCGCGAATGGATGCTAGAGGAAGTCGCCAAGACGCGGACCACGGATAAAGGGCAGTAGGGCAGTAGGGCAGTAGGGCAGTAGGGCAGTAGGGCAGTAGGGCAGTAGGGCAGTAGGGCAGTAGGGCAGTAGGGATAGGCGTCGGTGCCGTCTGCTCCCCTATTCCCCTACTGCCTTACTGCCCTACTCCCTTCTTGACTCAGCTTGCCACCGCGCCGAACCAGCCGATCACGGCGCCGATGATCAGCAGCACGCCGAGCCAGTGGCCGCCGTCGATGAGGGTCAGGTCCCAGCCGAAATTCTCGTAGCGATGGTTGACCGAGAGCGTCGTGGCGACGAAACCCAGCCAGAGCACGAAGCCGAAGACAAGTCCGGCGAGCCATGTCGGCTCGCCGCCGGTCATCGCGCCGACGACCAGCGCCATTATCGTGGCCATGACCAGTTCGGCGATGAAGCTGACGACGAAGGGCAGCGGCGACTTCTTCATCGTGGCCGGATCGAGCTTGGCGGCCTTCAGCCACGCCTTGCTCAGGCTCATGTACCAGGCGGCGCCGAACAGCCACGCCACGATTGCGGCAGCGACCACCGCCAGCCAGTTCACTGCTGAAAAATCCATGAGCTCCCCCCTCTGATTTGGATATGATGGAACGCCTGTTCGGCGATCGCGTCAAGCGAACCGCCAGACGGTCGTGCGCTTGACCAGCGCATCCTCCAGCGCCCGCGTGACGGCCACTTCATAGACCGCAAGCGGCTCCAGCCCTGTCTTCGGCAGATACGACCGGCCGGGATCGCCGACAAGGATTTCGGCGCCGCGCGCCTTCAGCGTTGCGAACCATGGCACCAGCCGGTCAGCGAAAGATTTGTCATAGAAAACATCACCGGCCAGGACCACGTCCCAACCTGCATCGGTGCCGATGCAATCCGTGCCGAGGAATTCGGTCCCGATACCGTTGATCTCGCTGTTGAGCCGGATCGCGGTGGCGCAGAACGGGTCGATGTCGGAGGCGATCACCTTGGCGGCACCGGCCTTGGCAGCGGCGATGGCGACAAGGCCGGAGCCGGAAGCGAAGTCGAGCACGTGCTTGCCACGCACCGTGCCGGAATTGTCCAGGACATAGCGGGCAAGGCCCTGGCCGCCGGCCCAGGCGAAAGCCCAGAAGGGCGGCGGCAGGCCGATTTCGACCAGCTCTTCCTCGGTCCGCTGCCACAGGTCATGCGCTTCGTCGGCAAGATGAAGCAGGATCTCCGGCACGTGCGGCGGCGCCATCAGCGCCGTGTTGTCGAGAATGAACTGTTTGGCACTGTTGGGCGTGAGCGCCGTCACGGAGCCGGCGTCAAGCCGCCCATGCGGCAGACTTCCTTCCATTCGGCCGGCGTCACCGGCTGCACGGAAAGCCGTCCGAGCCGCACCAGCGCCATGTCGGCAAGCCTGGGATTGGCCTTCACCTGTTCCAGCGTCGGCGGGTTCGGCACGTCCTGCACGGCGCGGATGTCGACGCATTCCCAGCGCGGATCGTCCGAGGTGGTGTCGGGATGGGCAAGCGCGCAGACTTCAGCGATGCCGACCACGTTCAGCCCCTCGTTGGAATGATAGAAGAAGCCGAGATCGCCGATCTGCATCGCCTTCATGTTGTTGCGCGCGGCGTAGTTGCGCACGCCGTCCCATTGCGTGCCGGCCTTGCCCTTGGCCTTCAGCATCTCGAAGGAGAACTTGAATGGCTCGGATTTGAACAGCCAGTAGTTCATGTCTTTCTCCTCCTTGGAATCGCGCGGGCGACCGGGATTTAACTAGCCGCCGGCTTGTTGAACGTCCAGTTCCACGGGCGGATTTCGACGCTTTCGAAGAGCCCGGCCTTGGCGTAGGGGTCGGCCGCCGACAGAGCCTGCGCACCTGCCAGGTCGGGTGCTTCGACGACCACAAGGCTGCCATTCGGCTTGCCTTCGGTGTCAAGGAACGGACCGGCGAATGCCAGCTTCTTGTCGCCGTTCAACCCCTCGAGAAAGGCAACATGCTCGGGCCGCGTGTCGAGGCGCACCTGCAGGCTTCCGGGCTTATCCTTGCAAATCACAGCAAACAGCATTTTTTCTCCTGATCGTTCAAAGTCGTGGGGATCAATCGTTGGTTTCGGTCTTCAGCGGCCGGGTCATCAACGCCGTCACGGCCTGCCGGACGGTGATGGTGCCATCCAGTATGGCGGCGACGGCGGCAATGATCGGCGCGTCGATGTTGCGCTCGGTGGCAATGCGGGCTGCGATCGCCGCCGTCGGCACGCCTTCTGCCAGCGGCAATCCGGCAAGCGGCTTGCCTTGCCCGAGCGCCAACCCATAGGCGAAATTGCGCGACTGGGTGGACGAGCAGGTCAGCAGCAGGTCGCCAAGGCCGGAAAGCCCCATCAGCGTTTCGGGCCTGGCGCCGAAGGCAGCGCCGATGCGGCGCAATTCGACAAAGCCGCGCGTCACCATGGCCGCCTGGGCGCTGGCGCCGAGACCCGCCCCGGTGACGGCACCTGCGGCAATGGCAAAGACGTTCTTCAAGGCGCCGCCGATCTCGACGCCGATCAGGTCGTCGTTCGAATAGCAGCGCAGATTTTCGGCGGAAAAGCGGGCGGCGAGATCGGCGGCCAATGCCTCGTCGCGGGCGGCGACCACAACGGCCGTCGGCAGGCCGCGGGCGACGTCGGTGGCGAAGCTCGGGCCCGACAAAACGGCAACCGGATTGAGCGGCAGGATTTCTTCGACAATCGCCGATAGCAACGCGCCAGTCTCGCTTTCGATGCCCTTGGCACACAGAACCAGCGGGATACCGGCCGGCATATGGTCCTTCGCGGCCGCCAGCGTCGCCCGCAGCGACTGCGCCGGCGTCACCGCCAGCACGCAATCGGCACCGTCGAGCGTGGCCTGGATGTTGCTCGTCGCCACGATGCCGGGCTGGAGCGTAATGCCCGGCAGGTAGCGTGGATTTTCGCCGCGGTCGATCGCGGCGACGGTCTCCGGATCGCGCGCGTAAAGGCGGACGAAATGGCCGGCGCGCAGCATGGCCAAAGCCAAGGCAGTGCCCCAGGCGCCGCCGCCGAGCACGGCAACGCGCCAGCCGCTTGGCGCGGTGTCTTTGCCGCTCATTGCCACCTCGTTCATGCCTTGGCTCCGCGCCGGCCGGAGCCGACCATCGGCGCCGAGATGCTGTCCAGCGGCCAGCGCGAGCGCGGCACGAAATCGAAGCCGTTCTCTTGCGCCATGCCCTCGCGCAGCCGCTCGATGCCGGCCCAGGCGATCATCGCCGCATTGTCGGTGCAAAGTTTCAGTGGCGGCGCAATGAAGGTGAAGCCGGTCTCGGCGCAGAGCCGCTCCAGCATGGCCTTGATCGTGCGGTTGGCGGCGACACCACCGGCAACGACGAGGGCTGGGTTCCTAGTGCCGGGAAATGTCTCGCGAAAGCGCGTCAGCGCGCGAGAAACACGGTCGGCCAGAGCATCGGCTACGGCTGCCTGGAACGAGGCGCAGATGTCGGCGACGTCCTGGTCGCTCAGCGGCGCAATGGCGCTCGCCGCCTGGCGCACGGCGGTCTTGAGGCCGGAGAAGGAGAAGTCGGGCTGGGCCGAGCCCTTCATCGGACGCGGAAAGGCAAAGCGCGAGGCGTTGCCGGCCTGTGCCGCCTTCTCGACATTCGGTCCGCCGGGATAGGGCAGGCCGAGCATCTTGGCCGTCTTGTCGAAGGCTTCGCCGAGCGCGTCGTCGATAGTCGTTGCCCAGCGCTGGTAGTCGCCGACACCCCGCACGGCGACGATTTGCGTATGGCCGCCGGAGACCAGCAGCAAGAGATAGGGAAAGTCGAGCCCGTCGGTCAGCCTTGCGGTCAGCGCATGGCCTTCGAGGTGGTTGATGGCGATCAGCGGCTTGTTCGCCGCCGCGGCGATTGCCTTGGCGGTCATCAGCCCGACGATCAGCCCGCCGACCAGTCCGGGGCCGGCGGTGGCGGCAATCGCGTCGATATCGGCTAGTGCTGTACCCGAATCGGCAAGCGCCGCCTCGATGATGCCGTCCAGCGCCTCGACATGGGCGCGCGCGGCGATTTCCGGCACGACGCCGCCGAAAGCGGCATGCTCCTCGATCTGGCTGAGCACGATGTTGGACAGGATTTTTGGCGCGGCGTCGCCGTCGATGGCCACCACGCTGGCGGCGGTCTCGTCACAACTCGTCTCTATGCCCAGCACGCGGATCAATTCGTCGCTGTCCCTAAAGATTGTATCATGGGGCTTTCCCCGTTAGGAGAACCCCGGAAAAGCCTCGCTTGCCGGGGGGGTTATCACGGACTGCGCGCCATGCAAACAATCTTGAGAATCGGAACACGCGGCAGCCCGCTGGCGCTGGCGCAGGCGCATGAAACGCAGGCGCGGCTGATGGCCGCGCATGGCATGCCGGCGGAGGCGTTCGAGGTGGTCGTCATCTCGACCAGCGGCGACCGCATTCAGGACCGGCCGCTGTCGGAAGCCGGCGGCAAGGGCCTGTTCACCAAGGAGATCGAGGAGGCGCTGCTGGCCGGCCGGATCGACATCGCCGTGCATTCGTCGAAAGACATGCCGACGCAACTGCCCGACGGCCTCGAACTGTCGGCCTTCCTGCCGCGCGAGGACGCACGCGACGCCTTTGTCGGCAAAGCGGCGAAGACGATCGCCGAACTGCCGCGCGGGGCGAAAGTCGGCTCGTCGTCGCTGCGGCGGCAAGCGCTGATCCGCCGGATGCGGCCGGATCTCGACGTGGTGATGTTCCGCGGCAATGTGCAGACGCGGCTGCGCAAGCTCGACGAAGGCGTCGCCGCCGGCACGATCCTGGCCTATGCCGGGCTGAAGCGGCTTGGGCTCGAGCATGTCGTCACCGACCTGATACCGCTCGATGTCTTCCCGCCGGCGCCGGGGCAAGGCGCGATCGGCATCGAAACTCGTATCGGCGACCGCGATGTCGAAAAGATGCTGGCGGCCGTTCATGATGTGCCGACCGGCCAGGCGTTGGCCTGCGAGCGTGCCTTCCTAGCGGCGCTCGATGGCTCCTGCCGCACGCCGATCGCCGGCTATGCGGCGATCGAGGCCGGAAAGCTGTCTTTTGCCGGGCTGATCATCTCGCCCGACGGCACGCAGTCGCACACGGTCGAGCTGCAGGGATCGGCGCAAGACGCCGCCCGCATCGGCGGCGAAGCGGCCCGGAGCGTGCGCGCCAGGGCCGGCGAAAAGTTCTTCGACGGCTGGCTCTGAAATGCTTCGCGTCCTGGTGACCAGGCCGGAACCGGGTGCTTCGCGCACAGCGCATCGGCTGGAGGAGGCAGGTTTCCAGCCGGTTCTTTTGCCCCTGACCGAAACAAAGGCGTTGCCCGCCGCTGCCGGACTGATCCCGGACGATGCCGTCGCGGTGGCCGTCACAAGCGCCAATGCCATGCGCCATGCGCCGGAAGAAATCATCGCGACGCTCGCCGCCTTGCCTTGTCATGCCGTCGGTAGGCGGACTGCGGAAGCTGCCCGCAAAGCGGGGTTTTTGTCGGTCAGTGAAGGCCCGGGCGATGCCGAGGCGCTGGCCGACGTTCTCGCCGCCGGTTTTTCTGGAAAGACGATTGTCTACCTCTGCGGGCGCGTGCGGTTTCCGGCGTTCGAACAGAGGCTCGGGACGGCGGGCGTTCGGGTCCACGCCGTCGAGACCTATGACACGCTGACGGTGGGTTATCCGGACGAAGTCACCCTCGAACGCCTGTCGGCGCAACCTGCCGACGCGGTATTGCTCTATTCAGCCAAGGCGGCGGCGGCGATGCAGATGTTGGCAAGACGGCCCGCTCTGCGCGGTCTCTTCGAAAAAACATGGGTTTTTGCGCTTTCCACGCGGATCGCCGCAGCCTTCGACGATGCCACCGGCGAAAGGATCCGCATTGCCGCGCAACCTGACGAGGAGGCATTGCTGGCGCTTTTGCAGGCGCCGCGCTGAGCCGCGTCATCACACCGCCCCTTTTCACCGCTTGGTGATGTGCTAGACCCTTTCTGAACCATCATGCGCCGCCAGGCGTTGAGACGAAGCGAATGTGCGGAGCCCAGGCATGGTCAAGACGCCGAAGATGCGACACTCGAAAAGCCGCCGCGAGCCGGTGACCATCGATCTCGAGCCGGGCGCCGTCTCACGCATCGCCGACGAGGACGCCGCCACGCAGGAGGCGCAGACAGACGAGGCGAAGGCCGAGGAAGCAGCGAACGCTTCGCAGCCCGAGGTTCCCGAAGAGCCGGTTCATGCCGACCAGACCGATCTCGAGCCGTGGGAGCATGCCGATGGCGCCGCAGGTGCGGAAGGGCAAGCGCCGGCGGATGGCGGAGCCAAAGCCGCCGAGCCAGAGCTGCCTTATCCCGGTTCGGATGCGCCGCCCAACCGCGCCAAAACCTTCGACTACGGTTTCGACGACGCGTCGGCAGCGCAGACCGACGGCAACAAGGCGAAAGCCGAGACACGGGACGAGAGAACGGCGCCAGCCCCTGAAAAGCGTGGCGGCCTCAACGGCATCGCCGCCGGCATCATCGGCGGCGTCATCGCGCTGGTCGGCGCCGGCGGGCTGCAATTTGCCGGCCTGCTCGGCGCGCCGGGTTCCGGTGCCGGCGTCTCGCTCGATGGCGTCAATGGCGACATCGCCTCGCTGAAGACCGAAATCGCCGGCTTGAAGGACGCCGGCGGCAATGGCGATGCAGCGGCGAAGATGGTCGGGCTGTCCTCGGGCCTGGAGCAGGTCAAGGCCGATGTCGCGGCGCTGAAATCGGCTGTCGAGAAAGGTGGAGCAGGCGACGCGGCCGGCGTCACCGCACTGGGCGACAAGGTCGCGCAGATCGAGACGGCGGTCGCCGCCCTCGGCAAGGCGGGCAGCGCGGCGCCGGTCGATCTTGGTCCGCTCACCGAAAAACTGGCAGGCCTCGACGCGCAGGTGAAGTCGGCCGGCGAGGCGGCGACCGCGCAGGATGGCCGGCTGAAAGCGCTGGAGCAGTCTGTGTCGCAGCTGTCCGGCAAGGTCGAGGCGGCGGCGGGACAGCCGAAGATCGCGCTTGCCATCGCGGCGTCGGCCTTGAAGGCGGCGCTTGAGCGTGGCGGGCCGTTTTCGGCCGAACTCGAAACCCTCGCCGCGATTTCGCCTGATGCGCCGCAGCTTGCGGCACTGCGCCCCTATGCCGAAAAGGGCATTCCAACCCGCGCCGAGATCGCATCGCAGGCTGATGCCGCCGCCAATGCTATGGTCACGGCGGCGACGCCTGTCGATGAGAATGCCGGCTTCGTTCAGAGCCTTCTGTCGAGCGCGCAATCGCTGGTCAAGGTCAGGCCGATCGGCGCCGTCGAAGGCGCCGGCGCACCGGAAACCGTCGCGCGCATGGAGGCGGCGGTCAACCAGGGCGACTACGCCAAGGCACTCAGCGAGTATGAAACGCTGCCCGAGGCCGCCAAGGCCGCGGGCGCCGACTTTGCCGGCAAGCTGAAGGCGCGCATCGAGGTCGAAACCCAGGTCGATGCGCTGATCTCGGGCGCGATGAAGGCATGAGGGCAACACAATGATCCGCCTGCTCGCCTTCCTCATCGTCGTTTTCGCGCTCGGGCTGGGCTTTGCCTGGCTGGCCGACCGGCCGGGCGACATGGTCGTCACTTTCAACGGCTATCAATACCAGGTCAGCCTGATGGTGGCGGCGGTGGCTGTCGTTGCCGTGGTCGCTGCGGTGATGATCCTGTGGTGGCTGCTCAAGGCGCTGTGGAACAGCCCCTACACCATCTCGCGCTATTTCCGTGTCCGCCGCCGCGATCGTGGCTATCAGGCGCTGTCGACCGGCATGATTGCCGCCGGCGCCGGTGATGGCGCGCTGGCCCGCAAGAAGACCAAGGAAGCCGCCAAGCTGATCCGTTCCGACCAGGAGCCGCTGATCCACCTGCTCGAAGCGCAGGCGTCGCTGCTCGAAGGCGATCATGAAGGCGCGCGGCAGAAATTCGAGAGCATGCTCGACGATCCCGAAATGCGGCTGCTGGGTTTGCGCGGGCTTTATCTGGAAGCCGAACGGCTCGGCGACCGCAACGCCGCCAGGCATTATGCCGGCCGCGCCGCCGCTGTGGCGCCGCAACTGGCCTGGGCGGCGGAATCGACGCTGGAAGAGCTGACCGCGCGCGGCGACTGGGACGGCGCCCTGAAACTGGTCGACGCGCAGAAAGCGACACGGCAGATCGAACGCGATGCCGCCAACCGCCGCCGCGCCGTGCTGCTGACCGCCAAGGCGCAGGCGCTTGCCGACAGCGATCCCGCCGCCGCCAGAACGGCCGCGATCGAGGCGAACAAGCTCAGGCCCGATTTCGCGCCTGCCGCCGTGGCCGCCGCGGCCGCACTGTTCAAGCAGAACGATGTGCGCAAGGGCTCGAAGATACTCGAGGCGGCGTGGAAGGCCGAGCCGCATCCGGAGATCGCCGAGCTCTATACCCATGCAAGGCCGGGCGACGCGGTGCTCGACCGCCTCAACCGGGCGAAGAAGCTGCAGGAGATGAAGAAGAACCACGCCGAATCGTCGATGACGGTGGCGCGCGCCGCGCTCGACGCGCAGGATTTCGCGACCGCCCGCCGCGAGGCCGAGGCGGCGATCCGGATGGACCGTCGCGAGGGCGCCTATCTGCTGCTCGCCGACATCGAGGAGGCCGAGACCGGCGATCAGGGCAAAGTGCGGCAGCTGCTGTCCAGGGCGGTGCGGGCGCCGCGCGATCCGGCCTGGGTCGCAGACGGCGTGGTATCGGAACGCTGGGCTCCGATATCGCCGATCACCGGCCGGCTCGACGCCTTCGAGTGGCGCGCGCCGATGGAGCGTCTTGGCCAGTTGATCGACAGCCATGATGACGCGCCAGCGGGTGCGGCACCGGTTATTGAAGCATTGGCAAAGCCGACGAGCGAAAAAAGGCCGATCGAAGTGATCGACGACGCCGGTGGCGAGACGTCGGCGGGCAAGCAAGCTGAAAGTCGCGAAGAAGATCATGTCAGGCCGATCACGGCAGCGGCCTTCGCCGCGGTGCCGAGCGATGCCGAAGGCGTCGAGCCGGCCGAGGAGCTTGCGCGGCTGCCGGACGATCCCGGCGTCGATCCGGACGAGGAAGCGGAGAAATCGCCGCGCCGGTTTCGGTTGTTTTGAGTTGGGCAGGCCGTCAGGCCGTTGGGGTATGGATCTATGTTTGAACGCGTTCTGTCGTTTCTCAGGGATTTGCCGGCCGGTGCCGGCACGCATGCCAGCACGGACGATCCGCGTGTCGCCGCCTCGGCGCTGCTCTACCATGTGATGAACGCCGATGGCGTGCGCCAGGATGTCGAGTGGGAGCGGTTCAAGGCGGTGCTGGCCGAGAGCTATTCGATCAGTGGCGCGGAACTCGAAGCGTTGGCCGCTGCCGGCGAGCGGGCCGACAATGAGGCGATCGATCTCTACGCCTTCACCAGCGTCCTGAAGCGCCATCTCGATGCCGATGCGCGCAAGGCCTTCATCGGCCTGATGTGGGAAATCGTCTATGCCGACGGCGAGTTGCACGAGCTCGAGGACAACACCGTCTGGCGCGTCGCCGAGCTGATCGGCGTCGAACGCCACGATCGCGTCGAGGCGCGCCGCAAGGCGGCGGCGCACGCGCCCGGCGCCACCGGAACATCGAGCGACGAATAGGATCTTCGCCTTCCCATGCCACGCCAGACGAGTTCGAAGCCAAAGATCCTGATCGTGCTGCATCAGGAGAGTTCGAGCCCGGGACGTGTCGGCCATATGTTGCTGGAAGAAGGTTTCGATCTCGACATCCGCCGGCCGCCGCTTGGCGACGCCTTGCCCGAAACACTGGACGACCACGCCGGCACGGTGGTGTTCGGCGGCCCGATGAGCGCCAATGACGACGACGAGTTCGTCCGCCGCGAGACCAACTGGCTGGAAATACCGCTGAGGGAGAACCGGCCATGTCTCGGCATCTGTCTCGGCGCGCAGATGCTGGTCAACTGTCTCGGCGGCAAGGTCGAGGGTCATGGTGAAGGGCTGGTCGAGGTTGGCTGGTATCCCCTGAAGGCGACCGAAGCCGGCAAGCAACTGATGCACTGGCCGGAGATGGTCTACCAGTTCCACCGCGAGGGTTTTTCGCTGCCCAGGGACGCGACGCTGCTGGCGACGGCCGAGACCTATCCCAACCAGGCCTTCCGCTACGGCGACAATGCCTGGGGCATCCAGTTCCATGGCGAACTGACCAGGGTGATGATGCAGCGCTGGGTGGTGCGCGGCGCGCATCGCTTCGAATTGCCCGGTGCCCAGCCCGGCCGCGATCATCTCGGCGGCCGGCTGATCTGGGACATGCATCTCAAGCGCTGGCTGGACGAGTTTTTGCGGATGATCTTCGGCAAGTCGAGCAGATAGCTAAACCGTCGTCTGAACGGATTTCAGGCGACCCGCTTTAGGTCTTTGTCTTCATGCATGTCGTTCTCCCAAAACCGGGGCCACTTTTGGGCGACATGCATTAAGGTTCGAGCACCGGCCGCAGGAAGCTGCGCTCGTAGCTGAGAATGCTGCGATTGCGTTTTTCCATTTCGAACACTTCCTGGCATTCCGGGTCGGCAGCCATCCGTTTGCGATAGTCCTCGTAGTCGGCAAGGCTCGGGAAGCTGAACATGGCATAGGCGATGTTGCTCGCCCCCTCGCTCGGAAGGAAATAGCCGTGATGGTTTCCGCCGAGGCGGTTGACCAGAGCTATCCAGCGACGACCATAATCTTCGAACTCGGCAAGCTTGTAGGGGTCGATGACGTATTTCAGGTAGCAAGTGATCATGAGAGCTCCTGTGGCATGGGCTAGGCATGTCGGCTGTCAACCGTGGGAAGATCAGTTGCGCCCGTTGAGGTGGCGCACCTTGCGCAATTGGGGGAACAGCACCATCCACAGGCCCGCGACGGCGATGGCGCCGATGCCGCCGATCACCACGGCCGGCACCGTGCCGATCAGCGCGGCCATCGTGCCGGCCCGGAATTCGCCGACCTCGTTGGAGGCGCCGACAAAGACCTGGTTGACGGCGTTGACGCGGCCGCGCACCTCGTCGGGCGTCCACAGCTGGATCAGCGTCTCCCTGATGTAGACGCTGAACATATCGGTGGCGCCAAGGAAGACCAATGCCACGATCGACAGCCAGGTGATGGTCGACAGGCCGAAAACCACGGTGAAGGCGCCGAACGAGGCTGCGGCGGCCAGCATGATCATGCCCGCGTGGTTGCGAAGTGGATGCCCGGCCAGCCAGATGGCGACGCAAATGGCGCCGATGCTGGGCGCCGAGCGCAGCAGGCCGAGGCCCCACGGGCCGAGCTGGAGGATGTCGCGCGCATAGACCGGTAGCAGCGCCGAGGCGCCGGACAGAAGCACGGCGAACAGATCGAGCGAGATGGCGCCGAGCACGATCTTCTCGCTCCAGATATAGCTGAACCCGCCGAGCAGGTGCTGCATCGTCGGCTTGTCCGACTCGGTGCGCTGCGACGGCTTCGGGATGGTGAAGATCAGCAGCCCGGACACAAGCATCAGGACAGCGGCGGTTCCGTAGGCCGCTTCCGGCGACACGCCGTAGAGCAGGCCGCCGGCGACGGGTCCGACGATGGTCGCCGTCTGCCAGGCCGATGAATTCCAGGCGATGGCGTTGGCGAAATCCTGAGGCGGCACCAGATTGGCGAACAATGACGCGGAGGCCGGACCGAAGAAGGCGCGGGCGACGCCGAACATGGCAAGCACGCAGAAGATCGGCAGCGGCCCGCTGATGCCGCGCAGCGCCAGGAACAGCAGCGCCAGCGCGCACATCGCCTCCACCACGACCGCCAGCGCCATGATCAGGCGGCGGCCGAAGCGGTCGGCGACGACACCGGTGACCAGCACCAGAAGCAGCGACGGCAGGAACTGGACGATGCCGACCAGGCCGAGATCGAGCGGGTCGCGGGTCAAATCGTACATCTGCCAGCCGACCGCGACGGACACGATCATGGTGGCGAATGTGGTGAGGAAACGCGCCGCCCAATAACTCAGGAAGGAGCGGTGGCGGAACGCGGCATAGCGCTGGTCCGGTGATATCTGTTCGGCGGTCATGATTTAAGAGGCCCCATTGCAGTGGCGTCAGCTGGCGGGGCACTTCCACGATGGGCGCTGGTCCGGCTGGCGGAACTTTTAGCTCAGTTCGCCGCGGATATGCGTCAAAATCAGTGCTGGATCAAGGAATTTTCAGCCTGCTCCATCGCCGGCACGCGGAAGTTACTGCCGCAGCGCGACGGAGATGGCGTCGAGGCCGCCGCGCAATTCGGCTTCCGTCGGCCAGCCAAAGCCGACGCGGAAGAAGCGTTTTTCCATCTCGAACCAGTGGCCGGGTCCGACATAGGTTCCATGGTTCTCCAGCAGGTTCGCATAGAACCGGTCGAGGTCGAAGCCGGGTTCGACATCGAGGCGCGGGAAGCCGACGACACCGCCTTCGGGCCTGATCCAGTCGATCAGCGGTTCGCGGTCGATCCAGGCCTGGACGATGTCGCGGCGCTTGGCCATTTCGGGCAGCAGTGTCGCCAGGAAGGCGTCCCGGCGCTCGAGCATGCCGCGGGCAATGCCTTCGTCGATGACGCTGCCGCAGATGCCGATCTGCTCCTTTGCGGCGAGGAATTTTTCCTGAAGCACCGCATCCTTGGTGATCAGCCAGCCGATGCGGATGCCGGGAATGCCGAAGGCCTTGGACAATGACGAGACGCTGATCGCCTTCGGGCTGAGCGAGGCAGCCGTCGGCAGCCGCCTGCCGTAGGAGAGGTCGCGATAGGTCTCGTCGACCAGCAGATGGCAGCCGCGAGCCTCGGCAAGCGCCACCAGCGCATCGAGCTCGGCTCGGCTCATCATCGTGCCGGTCGGGTTGTGGGGGCAGGTGACGCTGATCAGCTTCGTGTCCGGCCGAATCGCGGCCTTGACGCGTTCGACATCGATGGCGAAGCCTTCCTCGAATGCCAGGTCGACAAAGCTGATGGCGCAGCCGATCGCCCTTGGGGTTTCGATGTTGGTGGCGTAGTTGGGCCGAATGACGACGAGATGGTCGTTGGCCGACAAAAGCGAGGTCGAGATGATGAACAGTGCGCCGGCGGCACCGGCGGTGACCAGCACATCATCCGGCGAAATGCCCGCATTCTGCGCCGATATCAGTGCACGCAATTGCTTGTCGCCGCGATGCTCGCCATAGAAAAGCGTGAGATCGGGCAGCGACAGGCCGATGTCGGAGAGCTTCTGGTCGGCGATCGAGCTTTCGGAAAGATTGAAGCGGATACGGTCGTAGCCGTATTCTTCCGGCGCCTCTTTCTCGATCACCATCCTGGTGTAGTTCATGGCTTACTCCCCCGAGAGCAGTTCACCGTTTCACGGAAACGGCGACCCGCTCTAACTCCTTGTTTTTACGCAATTCCGGACGGAAAACCGTTTCACACTTTTCCTGGAATTGCTCTAGGAACCCGTCCACCTATCCAAGCCATAAAAATAGGAAGCCTGCCAAGGCGGATTCGCCGGCAGGCTTCTGTTCCAGTCGTCCTAACTGTTGGCTCAGGACTGAATGTTCAGGCCGAGGCCTTGGCCTTCCTGCCCTTGGCGGGCGCCTTGACGGGGGCGGCCTTGCGGCCGAGGCCGATCGACTTCGCCAGCAGCGAACGCGAGGCCGCGTAGTTGGGAGCGACCATCGGATAGTCCGACGGCAAGCCCCATTTGGCGCGATAGGCGTCCGGCGTCAGGCCGAAATGCACACCGATGTGACGCTTCAGCGATTTGAACTTCTTGCCGTCTTCGAGGCAGATGATGAAATCGGGCGTCACCGACTTCTTGGGATTGACCGCCGGGACCAGCGGGGCAGCCACCGGGACCGCAGGCTTGCCGAGCCCGCTTATCGACGCGCTGACGCTGGCGATGAGGTCGGCCAGGCCGGAGGCAGGCAAGCGGTTCTTCTCGACGTAAGCGGACACGATGTGGGCGGTCAGCTCGAGCAGATCGATGTCTTTACGGGCACTGTTGCTATCGTCGGTCACTCTATTTCTCCGTCTACAGCGAATGACCTGAAAATCGGATTCGACTTCCGGAAAGGATCATGCGCGAAATCAAAATGCTATGGCGTCCTTCGTGCGTCCACGGGACGAATTGGCGTTGTTGTAGCGCGGAATTCCTAGTCGGCAAATCTGCGTATTGCAACGACTTGATGGCAGGTCACACGTTATTTTGAACAACTATATTAAACAATAACAGTATCAGACTATCAGCGCCTTGTCGCGCCACAAACGAAACCCGCCTTCGAAGGCGCGTGTGTTGTCGCCGCGCCTGGAGTCGGCGGGCAATTCATCGAGCTTGTCGACGTTGCCGCCACCAATGACGACATAGTCAGGCTGCATGGCGGCACGGAGCCGGTCGACGACGTCGAAGACGTATTTGCGCCATTTCTTCTTGCCGCGCTTTTCCAGGCCGCGTTCGCCGACATAATCCTCGAAGCTCTTGCCCTTCTTGTAGGGCAGATGCGCGAGTTCCATCGGTTGGGCGACGTTGTCGGCAATCATCGCCGCACCGAGCCCGGTGCCGAGCCCGAGGAACAGCATGCGCCCGCCCTCGTAGCTGCCGATGGCCTGCATCAGCGCGTCATTGACCACTTTCACCGGTTTGCCGAACGCGCCCGCAAAGTCGAATCCAGCCCAGCCCTTGCCGAGATTGGCGGGGTCGGCGAGCGGCCTGTTGTGGTTGACCGGGCCGGGATAGCCCATCGAGACGACGTCGTAGGACAGGCCTTCGGCGAGCTCCTTCACGGTATCGATCATCTGTTGCGGCGTCAGCCCCGGCCCCGAATCGGCGCGGCGCTCCGCGCCGCCGGCGCTGGTGAGGATCTTGACGTGCGAGCCGCCGATGTCGATCGTGAGCACGATCTTTTCAGTATCTGGCGTCCCGGTGCCCGATGCTGGTTGCTTCACTGCCTTGGCCATCGCGTGGTTCCTCTCACTTCACCGGATCGATCCAGCCATTGGGTGGCCCGAACCCGGCCATGACGTCCGCCGGTCCCCATGTCAGCGGCTCGTAGAGGTGCGGCGGCGTGGTGTCGCCAAGCACCGGGCCGACGATGCGCCAGGCCAGTTCGCTGGCGTCCTGGCGGGTGAACAGCTGGCCGTTGCCGTTCATGGCGTCGCCTATCAAGCGTTCATAGGGCGGCATGTCGCCCTTCGAGTCGTCGAGCGCCGTCAGTTCGACTTGCTCGCCGATCATGTCGTCGCCCGGCGCCTTGCGCTGTGCTCCGATGGCGATCACCACCTGTGGGTCGATGCGGAAGCGGACGTAGTTCTGGTCGGCGGGCTTGATCGGATCGAAGACATCGAGCGGCGGCCGCTTCAGCCGCACCACCACTTCGGTGACATGCACCGGCATGTTCTTGCCGGCGCGGATGAAAAACGGCACGTCCTGCCAGCGCCAGGTGTCGACGAAGAAACGCACCGCCGCGAAGGTCTCGACGGGCGAGTTCGGCGCCACGCCGGGTTCAGTGAGATAGCCGGTGAACTGGCCGCGCACGACATCGTCTTTGGTCAGCGTCCTGATCGCGCGCAGCACCTGCACCTTTTCGTCGATCAGATCGTCGGCAGAGCGGCCGACAGGCGGCTCCATGGCAAGCAGCAACAGGATGTTGAGCAGATGGTTCTCGATGACGTCCCTGATGCAGCCGACATCGTCATAGAAGCGGCCACGTCCCTCGACGCCGAAATCCTCGGCCATGGTGATCTGCACGCTCTCGACGTAGTTGCGGTTCCAGATCGGCTCGAGGAAGGAATTGGCGAAGCGGAAATAGAGCAGGTTCTGGATCGCTTCCTTGCCCAGGTAGTGGTCGATGCGGAAGATCGACTGCTCGTCGAACACCAGATGCAGGACCCGGTTCAGCCAGCGCGCCGATTGCAGATCGTGACCGAAGGGCTTTTCCACCATCAGCCGCGCGCCATGCGCGGTGCCCGACTGCTCCAGCCCCTGGACGACGGTCTCGAACATGGTCGGCGGCACCGCCATGTAGTGCAGCGGCCGCTGTGCGGTGCCGAGCGCGCTCTTCAGCTTCTCGAACGTCGCTCCGTCGCGGTAGTCGCCGCTGACGTAGCGCAGCAGCGAGGCGAATTTGGCGAACGCTTTTTCGTCGATCTTGCCGAGCGCATTGACGATGCCGTCACGTGCGCGCGCCTGCAATTGCTTGAGGTCCCAGGCATCGAAGGCGACGCCGATCACCGGTTCGGTAAGCGTGCCCTTGGCGACCATCTGGTAAAGGGCTGGAAATATCTTCTTGTGGGCGAGGTCGCCGGTTGCCCCGAAGAGCACCAGCGTGTCGGACCGTTCCTGGCTCATGCGCGTGTCTCCCCCGCTGTCCTCACTTGCCGGCCTTCGGCTTCTCGACATGGCCGCCAAAGGCATAGCGCATGGCGGAGAGCAGCTTGTCGGCGAATTCGGATTCGCCCTGCGAGGAGAAGCGGTCGAACAGCGCCGAGGACAGCACCGGAGCCGGTACGCCGGTGTCGATGGCCGCCTTCAGCGTCCAGCGTCCTTCGCCGGAATCCGAGACGCGGCCGCCGAAATTCACCAGGCTCGGATCGCTTTTCAAGGCGCCGGCCGTCAGGTCGAGCAGCCAGGAGCCGATAACGCTGCCATGCCGCCAGACCTCGGCCACCTGGGGAAGGTCGATGTCGAACTGGTAGTATTGCGGGTTTTCCAGCGGGCTGGTCTCGGCGTCCGCCGTCCGTTGCCGCTTGCCTGCATTGGCCGATTTCAGGATGTTCATGCCTTCGGCATAGGCGGCCATGACGCCATATTCGATGCCGTTGTGCACCATCTTGACGAAGTGGCCGGCGCCGCTCGGTCCGCAATGCAGATAGCCGAAGGGCGCGGTCCCGGCATCCCTGGACGGATTGGAGCCGGCATCGGCGCCCGGCGCCAGCGTGGCGAAGATCGAATCGAGGTGCTGCACCGCCACGTCGGGACCGCCGATCATCAGGCAGTAGCCACGCTCCAGGCCCCAGACGCCGCCGCTGGTGCCGACATCGACAAGATGGATGCCCTTGCCGGCCAGTTTCGCGGCCTGGTCGACGGCGTCGTGATAATAGGAATTGCCGCCGTCGATGACGATGTCGCCGGGCTCCATCAGGGCCGCCACCTGGTCGATGATCCTGCCGGTGATCGCCGCCGGCAGCATCAGCCACACACAGCGCGGCTTGGCCAGCTTGCCGATGAATTCTTCCATCGAGGCCGCCCCTGACGCGCCGTCGGTCACCAGGGCCGCGACGCTGGCCGGGTTGATGTCGTAGACGACGCATTCGTGGCCGTCGCGCATCAGGCGCCGGACCATGTTGGCGCCCATCCGGCCCAGTCCCATCATTCCGATCTGCATGGTTTCGTCCCTGTTTTCTAGGAGATTTGCGGGGTTATCGAGGGAAGGTCTGCTGGCTGTCCTGGTCGCCTGAGATGACGGAGAAGTCGACATTCTCCCAATCGCCGGCCCCGGGCCAGAAAAAAGTGAAGGTCAGCGTGCTTCCCTTGGGAAGGCCAGAGACGGCCAGATCGGCAAGATGGATGCCGAAATCGTTCTCCACCGTCTGGCTATCGTGGGCGGTCGCCCAGTTGTCGGTGCTCCAATGGACTGTAGCCGGAGCCAACAGTTCGACGCGCAGTGTCTTGCCGGCCGGGACCGTGCGGATCTTGTTGTTGAACCGCCATGTCCGGAACGGCGACACTGTCTTGGCCTCGATATACCGCTTGACGCCTTGCGGCGGCATGTCGAAGACCGCGCCGTCGCGCAGCGAGCGCAACAGCTTGATATGCTCCGAATGCGCCCAGACCAGCGGCATGGCGCTGCCCGAGGGGCGGCCGTGCAGCAGTTCGCGCTCCGGCATATCGGCGCCGTCCCAGACCTGCTCCGGCAACAGGCCGCCCGGTCCGGCCGAGCCTTCCAGCGCTGCCAGCAGGCTGGCTGCCTTTTCCCTACGCCCGGCCGCCAGCTCATAGTGGGCGCGTTCGCCGGCCAGCAGCGGCCAGGGGCGACCCTGGCCGGTGCCGTCGAAAGGTGCGCCATCTTCATGCTCGCCATAGCCGTCGCCGTTGTAGCGATACCAGAGCGGCCCTTGCGGCAGATCGCAGCGCAATTGCGCGTCGATGACCTTGACCGTGTCTGTCATGCGCGGGTCGTCGGCCGCCCGCAGGCCGAAGCGGACAAGTGCAAGCGCATCCGGACTGACGATTTGCTCGGCCGGCCGGTTGGTGTCGCCGGGTGGCCGGTTCTTGATCGGGACATAGCCGTCCTTCGGCGAACCGGCCTCGGCGCTGTCGGGTGGTGCTATGCGGACATAGTAGCCTTCGACGCCGACTTGACCGCAGATCGCCGTGCCGGTGACGTAGGTCCAGCGCTCGACCTGGTCGTTCCAGACGTCTGATGTCTCGCGCAGATAGGTCGCCGCGTCCGGCTTGCCACAGGCGTCGAGCAGGTCGGCTGCGGCAAGCAGTGCGGCGATTTCGACGGCGAGCGTGAACGGGCTGTAGCCGGCATCCTCTTCCCAGCGGTCCTCGCCGGTGACCGGCCCGTTGCGCACGACGAAGCCGGCGGCGCGCTCGATCATCGGCAGAAAGACTGCGAGCCTGGCGTGCGGCAAATGGCCGGCGCGGTGCAAAGCTTCGGCCAGCAGCAGCGGAAAGGCGCATTCGTCCATCTGGATGCCGGGCCAATAGGCCGATCCGTCGAGCCAGGCGTTCTGCGGCCAGTGGCCATCCGGCTGCTGGATGGAGCCGAGATAGTCGAGGATTTGCAACGCCGAGGCGGCGTCGCCGGCAGCAAGAAAGCCGCCGGCCGTCTCGACCAGATCGCGCGGCCAGACCAGATGGTAGCCGCCGAGGTCGTCGTCGCCCTTGTCGAAGCCCCACGGGATCGACAGGCTGGCGACCGCGGCGCCCGGTGTGGCGATCGACCGGTGCGTCGCCAGTACCGCCGTCGAGACGCGATAGAAGTTGGTCCCGGGCACCGCGTGCCGGTCGAGCGGCAGCAAGCCCTTTTGCCAGTTGCGCCAGTTCTGGAGGTAAGAGTTCGCCGCGGGTTCAAAACCCTGCTTCAGGCTGGCGAAAGCATGTTCCGCAGCCTCCTCGGGCGTCGCGCCAAATCCCAGCGCCAGCAAAGCCTTGGTCCTGGCCGCGGAAAAGCCGATCTCGCCGGTCAGCGCGACATTGCCGTCCTCGGCCCGCTGGTATGCAGCATCGAGCTCGCCTGTGTTGTGCAGTTGCTGCCAACCGTCGGAAAAACCGACATAGCCGGCCGAGCCGGTCCGCCAGGGCAGCGACGAGGCCAGCGCCAGGCAGGAGCCGCGCCCCGAGGCGAACAGCACGGGCTTTCCCTCGTGCTCGCCGACCCAGGCGGTGTTGCCCATGCCGGCATTGACCAGATGCGGCGCCAGAAGCGCGTAGACGCGATAATCGTCAGCGGCGCCCCTCAGCGCCGTGAAGGTGATCTCCTGCAGCAGCGCCGGGCGCGCCGGATCGGCGAGGATGCGCTTTTCGATCCGCCAGGCGCCGTCGTTCGCCGTGTTGACCAGCCGGTAGGCGGGTACGCCGTCCTCGAACGGTTCGATGCTGTGCGTGGCATCGCGCTTCTCTTCCGAGAAATAGCCGGCGGCGCCGGTGACGATCAGGCCGAGGTCGCGGGTGCAGGCACTGTCGACGCGCGAATAGTAGATTTCGTTGAGGATGCCGTGGCTGATCGTGAACCAGATCCGGCCGGCCGGCGAAAGCGACGTTCCGACGCCGCTCTTGGCGCTTGACGTCCAGCGCGCCGGAATTCCCGGGGCGCCCGGAGCAACGTTTGGCGTCACTGGCATTCTGTTTCGGTCTCCTGGCCTCCTCCCTAGACCATGACGCGAACCCTTTACAATCATTGCACCGCAAGTTGATCGGCGGGCCGACGGCAGGGCAACGAACTAGGGCCAACGGGTTTCTTCGGAGCTTTCGCCTGCGCTGACGGAGCAGCAAACGAAAAACCCGCCAGTGCGGCGGGTCACCGGCGCAAATCAGCACCATGGACGAAAATGTACCATAGCTGAGGTCACCGGGTCAAGAAAAAATTCCTATGTCCAAAGGCGCCGTCGTTGACAGCGGCGGCGGCATGCGTCCACTATTTCCCGGCACGGGAGGATCGTGAAAGCAATGGCGGAAGTGTCCCTGGTCCTGATCGACCGGCTGCTGGCGATATCGCGGGCGCTTGCCGGCCATATCGATCCCGGCACGGCGTTCCGCGCGACAGCCATCGAGATCGGCTCGCTCATCCCGCACGACCACATGGATCTGGCGGTGCTGTCGCATGATGGGCGCCGGCACGCCTGTTACGAAGCCGGCTTCCACACCAGCTGGAGCGAGCTTGCCCAGCATCCGCTGCCGACCGAAGTCAGCCCGATCCGCTCGGTGCTGTGGGGCGAAGTCCCCTATCTGCTCGCCGACGACGCGCTGAGCGACGAGCGGTTCCATTTCGCCACCGCTATCGATGGTCCGATCTTCGCCGCCAGGCTGCGCAGCCGCATCGTCGTGCCGCTCAGGGCGCGCGGCGGCATCATCGGCGCGCTCAACATCAGCCGGCACGAGGTCGAATGCTACACGCTTGCCGACGTCGCGGTCGCGCAGCAATGCGCCGACCTGATCGCGCCCTACATCTTCGCGCTGATCCAGACCGAGGAGGCGCGCCGCGCCATGCTGGCCGAGAGCGAGGCGCGAAACCGCGTCGAGCTGCTGCGCGTCGGCGCCTCGCAATTGACCGAAGGCATGGAGCGCGAACGCCGGCGCATGGCCATGGACCTGCACGACCAGACGCTTGCCGATCTCGCCCGGATCGCGCGCCAGCTCTCGGCACTTCGCGGCCAGGGCGTGGCGCGGGCAGCACAGCTTGCCGATCTCGAGAAGGAGGTCGCCGGCTGCCTGACGGAACTGCGCCACATCGTCGACGACATGCGGCCGAGCGTGCTTGAACTGTTCGGCCTGCGCGATGCGGTCGAGGCGCATCTCAACCGCAGCGTCGCCAGGGCCAAGCCGCCGATCGCCGTACGCATCGCCGACACCAGCGACGGCGGCGCCGACACCCTGTCGGAGCCAGTGCGGACCGCGCTCTACCGGATCGTGCAGGAAGCGATCAACAATGCCGTTCGCCATGCCGCGCCGCACCGCATCGACGTGCTGCTGGCGTCGACCGCGAGCGTGCTGCGGGTGATCGTCACGGATGACGGCCAGGGCTGCGGCGCCGTTGACCCGGCCGCGTATGGCGGCATCGGCCATATGCACACGCGGGCAGCCCTTATCGGGGCGCGGCTGCGCATCGGCCAGGCCGGCCGCAAGAACGGCGGCACCCGTGTCGTCGTCGAGATCGACCGCCAGCCATCACGGGAACTGGCGGCGGCTGCAACAATGCCTGGCGAACTCGCCGTATCGGAGGCCATGTGATGCTTGTGATGATCGCCGAGAATGACGGGCTGCACCGTAGCTTCGCGCGGCGAACGGTGGAGCAATTGTGGCCCGGTGACGTCGAGGTGATCGAAGCGAGCGACGGCGAGGACGCCATCAACCTGGCGACTGAGCGCGAGCCACTGCATGTCGTGCTCGATTTGCAGATGCCGAAGGCGACGGGAATCGAAGTTGCCAGGGCGATCTGGAACCGCCGCGCCGGCACGCACATCCTGTTCTGGTCGAATTTCGCCGACGAAGCCTATGTGCGCGGCGTGGCGCGCATCGTCCCTCCCGGCTCTGTCTACGGCTATGTGCTGAAATCGGCGACGGAGGAAGGCATGCGGTCCGCCCTGCGCGGGGTTTTCCGCGAAGGCCACTGCATCATCGACCGCGAGATCCGCGGCATCCAGCATCGCGTTCAGGACAAGTTCGAGGGCATCACCGACGGCGAATATGAAAGCCTGATCGACATCGCGCTCGGCCTGACCGACCGGGCGATCGCGGCACGGCGCGGCCTGTCGATCCGTGGTGCGCAGAGCCGCATCAAGCACTGCTACGACAAGCTCGGCATCGTGCCGGCGGAGGACGGCGCCGGCGATGCTTCCGTGTTCAACTCGCGGACGCGGGCGATCTATCTCGCCATGGCGCGTGGCCTGATCAACATCGACGCGCTGCGCCGCGAACAGGACCGGCTCGATGCCTGGCTGGCGGAGCACTGAAACAGCGGCGGCCACAAGCCGGAACATCGGAAGGTCCGGTGCATTGCTAGTGAACGCCAACTCAACGCCTGCGGTACCGAAGTGCGACCCTCATTTGCAGATTCATGGCACCTGGTGCGTGAAAGCGTCGTCGGTTTCATCGACGACAATGCGCTCAGCCATGGTGCGGCGATGGCCTTTTATGCCGCCACCTCGCTGGCGCCGATCTTGCTGATCGTGGTTGCGATTGCTGGTCTCGTCTTCGGCCACGATGCCGCACAATTGGCCTTGTCCGCGCAGATATCAGGGCTGATGGGACCGGAAAGCGCCGATCTCCTCAAGACTGCGCTGGAAAGTGCATCCGGCAGGCTGTACGGCACCTGGGCCGCGATCATAGGGCTGGTCACCTTGCTGGTGGCCGCGTCTGGCGTCTTCGGCGAAATGCAGCAGTCGTTGAACACAATCTGGAAGATCGAACCGCAAGGCAATTCCCTGTCGCGTCTGGTGAGGGCACGGGCCGCCAGTCTGGGGTTGGTGGCCGCACTCGGGTTCCTGTTGCTGGTCTCTCTCATCGCAAGCGCCGCGATTTCGGCACTGGGCGCTTTCATCAACGCCCATCTGCCGTTCGGAACGATCATACTCAGCGGGATCAACGGCGTCGTTTCGTTTGCGCTTATCGCCGTGATGTTTGCCGCCATTTACAAGGTTTTGCCCGATCGAACCCTGGAATGGCGCGATGTGGCAATTGGCGCTGTCGGGACCGCGGCCCTGTTCACATTGGGAAAATCGCTTATCGGCTGGTATATCGGCACCAGCGCGATTGCGTCGTCGTATGGCGCCGCCGGCGGACTGCTCGTGATATTGCTCTGGGTTTACTACTCGTCGGAGATTTTCCTCCTCGGTGCCGAGTTCACGCGCGCCTATTCCGTTCGCCACGGCAGCCGGTCCGATCTGAAGAGGTTGGTTCACAGCCCTCTGCCCGCGCAGCACGACTCATTTCGCGCAGGGCAAAAATCCAACTCTGCCGGCGTTGTCGTGCTCGTGGCGGTGGCTTGCGCGAGCGCAACCTTGACCGCGCTTTTGCGAAGTGTTCGCCGGCCCTGATCTGACGTCGCCGGTATTCTACGCTCGATAGGCACGGGCGACTGTGCAAATGCACAGTCGCCCGTGCGCTTTGACCCGTATCGGCTCGTCGGGACCGCGCCTACGCTCTGCCCCAACAAGAAGACTGTATCGGGAAGCGCTCATGCCATTCGTCACCATGCGGAGTAGCACGGCTGTTCGCGCCGGGAGCCGATGATGTCGGTGCCGGCGCGTGCGCGTCATTCCGGTTTCGACGACGTCGTCGGCGATGCGACCATTGAGATGGTGGCGAGCGGCTTCGGCTTCCTCGAAGGGCCGGTCTGGCATCCCTATGAGAAATGGCTGGTCTTCTCCGACATTCCGGAAAGCCGGATGTATCGCCGCAGTGCCGAGGGCGAGATCGAGCTGTTCCGCGAGCCGAGCCACAAGGCCAATGGCAACACGCTGGACCGCCAGGGGCGGCTGGTCACCTGCGAGCACGCAACGAGCCGCGTGACCCGCGCCGAGCCCAACGGCAGCGCAACAGTGCTTGCCACGCACCATCAGGGCAAGCAGCTCAACAGCCCGAACGATATCGTCGTTGCCACCGGCGGATCGATCTACTTCACCGATCCGGGCTATGGCCGGAGGGAGTTCTATGGCGTGCCACGCCCGCAGGAGCTGCCGTTCCAGGGCGTCTACCGCATCGATGGCGACGGCGCCCGGCTGACATTGCTGGCCGACGATTTCGGGCAGCCGAACGGGCTGTGCTTTTCGCTGGACGAGTCGCGGCTGTTCATCAACGACACCGAACGCGGGCACATCAGGGTGTTCGGCGTCGAAGCCAATGGCGACCTCAATGGCGGCGCGGTGTGGGCAGTAACCGAGGGCGAGGGGCCGGGAGCGCCCGACGGCATGAAGATCGACAGCCGCGGCAATCTTTACTGCACCGGACCCGGCGGCATCCACATTTTCGACGCGTCGGGCACCATTCTTGGCGTCATCCGGACGCCTGAAGATTGCGCGAATTTCACCTTCGGCGACGACGATTTGCAAAGCCTCTACATTGCCGCGTCGACGTCGCTGTACCGGCTCAGGGTGCGCGTGCCGGGATTGAGACTGTTTTGAGCTCGCGACAATCCGTGCTCAAATCAGAGTTGGGAGTGAGGCCGGGGTCAAAGCCGGTGGGAATGCAGCAGTCAACACATCTGGGAGGATAACGACATGAAGAAACTGTTCGTTCTGGGCGCTCTGGCGGCAATGTTCGCTTCGGGCACGGCGCTGGCCGACACCAGTGGCAAGAAGATTGCTTTTTCCAACAATTATGCCGGCAATTCCTGGCGGCAGGCGATGCTCGACAGCTATGGCATCGTCACCAAGAAGGCGGTCGCCGACAAAGTGGTCGGCGCGGCCGACATCTTCACCACCGCCGACAAGGAGGTGCCGACGCAAGCGGCGCAGGTGCAGAACCTGATCCTGCAGGGCTATGACGCGATCGTCATCAACGCTGCCTCGCCGGATGCGCTCAACGGCGCCATCAAGCAGGCCTGCGATGCCGGCATCGTCGTCGTCTCCTTCGATGGCACCGTGACCGAGCCTTGCGCCTACCGCGTCGTCGTCGACTTCAAGGACATGGGCAAGCAGGAAGTCGAGCAGATGGCCAAGTTCCAGCCCAAGGGCGGCAATCTGCTTGAAATCCGCGGCCTTGCCGGCACCTCGATTGATGATGCCATCCATGCCGGCATCCTCGAAGGCGTCGCCGCCCATCCCGAGTTCAAGATCGTCGGTTCGGTGACCGGCGACTGGGACCAGACGACGGCGCAAAAGGCGGTGGCGACCATCCTGCCGTCGCTGCCCGACATCGTCGGCGTCGTCGACCAGGGCGGCGACGGTTACGGCGCCGCACAGGCCTTCGCCGCCGCTGGCAAGCCGCGCCCGACCATCATCATGGGCAACCGCCAGGACGAGTTGCAGTGGTGGAAGGAGCAGAAGGACAAGGACGGCTACCAGACCTGGTCGGCGTCGATCGCGCCCGGCGTGTCGTCGCTCGCCTTCTGGGTGGCGCAGCAGGTGCTCGACGGCCGCACCGACATCCCGCATGACCTGCTGGTGCCGTATCTGGCCTTCACCCAGGACGATTTCGAGGCCGAGCTGCCAAAGATCCCCAAGGGCGGCGTCGCCAGCCACGAATACACGCAGGAAGACGCGATCGCGGCCATCAAAGCCAACATCAAGTGAGTGTCGGCCAGCGTTGCCGTCCGTATAGCCAAGCGAGTATCGTTGAGCATGCCCAGGGATAACGCTGACATCATCAGACTGAACGGCGCCGAAAAGCATTTCGGCGCCGTTCGCGCTCTGGCCGGCGTGGATTTTCACGTCGGCCCCGGCGAGTGCGTCGGCCTCGTCGGCCACAATGGCGCCGGCAAATCGACGCTGATGCACATGGTGGCGGGCACGCTGGTTCCCGACAGCGGACAGATCGGCGTGCATGGCGCCATCGAGGACAATTATTCGGTGTCGCGGGCGCAGCAGCTCGGCATACGCTGCGTCTTCCAGGAGCTGTCGCTGTGCCCCAATCTCAGCGTCGCCGAGAACACACGCATCAACCACGCGTCGCTGCGCGGCTTCGGTTGGCGGCGAAAGGCGGCGGATCTGATTGCCGCCAAGCTCGACGAGATCTTTCCGGGCCACAGCATCTCGGCGTCGGACATCGTCGCCGACCTGTCGATCGGCCGGCGTCAGATGGTCGAGGTGGCGCGCGCCTTCACGGTCACCCAGGACCGGCTCGACCTCGTCATCCTCGACGAGCCGACATCGTCGCTCGACGCGCACACAGCCGGCCAGTTGCTGGCCTTCGTGCGCCGCTTCGTCGCCGGCGGCAAAAGCTGCATCCTGATCTCGCATGTGCTGGGCGAGGTGCTGCGCAACGCCGACCGCATCGTGGTGATGCGCGACGGCAAGGTGGTTGTCGCCGACGCCGCGGATGCATTCGACCGCGACCGGCTGGTGACGGCGATGGGCGGCGCGGAGGCGCGCCAGAAGATCGCGGCGCAAATCGCTGCCGCCAAGCCCGCCGCCAGTCCGCTGAGGGTCCGGGCGCGGCCCGCCGCGCAAAAGGACGGCACCGATCTTGTCGCATGCGCCGGCGAGATCATCGGCCTTGCCGGGCTTGCCGGACATGGCCAGACAGACCTGCTGCTGGCGATCTTTAGCGGGGCATCGCGCGCCCGGGCCGGCATCGAGGTGACAGCGCCGGTGGCGCTGGTGGCTGGCGACCGCCAGTCGGACGGCATCTTTCCGCAATGGTCGATTGCTGAGAACATCGGCATCCGCTCGCTGGCGCGGCTGCGCAGCGGGCTGCTGATCTCGCCGCAGCGTGAGGCCGAGCTTGCTGCATTCTGGCAGAAGAAGATCGGCATCCGTACGCCTGATATGAACAACAACATTTTCTCGCTATCGGGCGGCAACCAGCAGAAGGCGCTGTTTGCGCGTGCGCTCGGCTCGGATGCACAGATCGTGCTGATGGACGACCCGATGCGCGGCGTCGACATCGGCACCAAGCTGGAGGTCTACGACCTCGTGCGCGAGGAGGCTGCCCGAGGCCGTACCTTCCTCTGGTACACCACGGAAACCGAAGAGCTCGACAATTGCGACCACATCTATGTCTTCAAGAACGGCCGCATCGTCGCCAATCTGCGTCGCGACGAGTTGACCGAAGAGAAGATCATCCAGTCCTCCTTCGGCGACGCGGCCTGAGATGACGGCCGCCAGCCTCGACACCGCTGCCAGGACTTCCGCCGAACGTGGCGCGCTGGCCCGCGCCCGCCTGCTGCGTGGGCTGCTGCCGGCGCTGTCGCTGGCGCTGGTGCTGCTCGCCATCGCCTGGCTCAACCCGCGCGCCATCAGCTATTTCGGCTTCAGCCTGATGCTGAACCTGGCGATCCCGATCGCGCTGGCGACGATCGCGCAGATGTTCGTCATTGCCGGAAACGAGCTCGACCTGTCGATCGGCACTTTCGTCGGCTTCGTCGGCTGTGTCACCGCGACCTGGCTGAAGGACGCGCCGCTCATCGGCGCCGCCATCCTGCTCGGATCGATCGGCGTCTATGCGCTGCTCGGCGCACTGATCCATCTGCGCAACCTGCCGTCCATCGTGGTGACGCTCGGCATGAGCTTCGTCTGGCAGGGGCTCGCGATTCTCGTCCTGCCCAAACCGGGCGGCAAGGCGCCGGACTGGCTGCTCGGGCTGATGGCGTTCAAGCCGCCTTTCGTGCCGTTTCCGATCATCGCCGCGCTGCTGATCGGCCTCATCGTCCATTTCGGCCTGATGCGCACCTCCTATGGCGTGATCTTGCGCGGCTCGGGCGGCAATCCGGCGGCACTCGGTCGCGCCGGCTGGTCGCTGCTCCGAACCAAGATTGTGCTGTTTGCGCTCGCCGGCCTGTTCGGCGTGCTGTCCGGCATGGCGCTGATCGGCATCACCACCTCGGCCGATGCCAATATCGGCAATGGCTACACGCTGCTGGCGATCGCCGGCGTCATCCTCGGCGGCGGCGAATTCGTCGGCGGCCGGGTGTCGCCGATCGGTGCGGTGATCGGCGCGCTGACGCTGGCGCTGGCCGCCTCGCCGCTGCTCACCTTCATGCACATTCCACCCGACTGGCAGGTGGCCGCCAACGGCGCCATCCTGATCATCGTGCTGGCGGCGCGCGTGCTGATCAGCCGCAAGGAGAGGTGAGCGATGACATCGGTGAGATCGCTGCTTACCAAACCCTGGATCTGGTCGTTCATGGGCGCCTTGCTGGTGTGGCTGGCGACGATCGCCTTCACCGGCGGCTATGGCGGGGGTGGCATGGTGACGGCAGCCCTTTCGCTGGCGGTATTCACCGTCATTGTCGGCGTCGGCCAGATGTTCGTCATCACGCTGGGACCAGGCAATGTCGACCTGTCGCTGCCGGCCAATATCGGCCTTGCCAGCGCCGTCGCGATGAAGGTGATGGACGGCAACGATTCCATGATCGCGGTCGGGCTTTTGGCGGCACTTGCCTGCGGGGCGGCGATCGCCGCCGCCAACTACCTGCTGATCTGGGCGCTGCGCATCCCGCCGATCATCGCCACGCTATCGGCCAGCTTCATCATCCAGTCGATCGACATCAGCTATGGCCGCGGGCTGCAGATCAAGCCGCCGCCGGGCTTCGCCGATTTCGCCAACTGGCAGGTGCTGGGCATTCCGGTGCTGGCGATCCTCACGGTATTGTTCACCGTCGGCGCGGCCATCGCGCTGCAGCGTATGATCTATGGCCGCTCGGTGCTGGCGATCGGCCAGAACATTCGCGCGGCGTGGCTGGCCGGTGTCAATGTCGGCCGCATCCGCTTCCTCACCTACACGCTGTCGGGCGCGCTCGGCGGCATCGACGGCGCGCTGCTCGCCGGCTATTTCCGCGGCGCCAATGTCGACATTGGCAACGAATACCTGCTGGCCTCGATCGCCGTCGTCGTCATCGGCGGCACGTCGGTCGCCGGCGGCAAGGCCAATGTCCCCGGTGCCTGGGGCGCGGCTTTGTTCCTGGTGCTGCTTTTGACCATGCTCAACACGTTTGGGGTGAGCGCCGGGGTGCGGTTGCTGCTGACGGGGCTGATCATTGTCGGGGTGATCACGGCGGCGGGCGGGCAGAAGGCGCTGCGGTAGCCTCCGCCTTCGTCGTCCCAGACACCTTCAAGGCCTGTAATCATTGTGCCAGGCCGACATCCGGTTCCCTTCGACGTTATGGCGCTGTAAATCCCGTTCGCGTGGCCACGGCCGCTGAATAATGCTGGGAGGTTTGCGTGTCCGATTTTGTGAAGGTCAGCCGCGACGGCGACGTTGCCGTCGTCACCATCGACAATCCGCCGGTCAACGCGCTGAGCTTCCATGTCCGCGAACCGCTGATGCAGGCGCTGGTCGAATTGCGCGACGATGCGTCGGTTGCCGCCATCGTCATTGCATGCGCCGGCCGGACCTTTGTCGCCGGCGCCGACATCACCGAGTTCGGCAAGCCGATGCAGCAGCCCGAACTGCGCGCCATCGTGGCGACGCTGGAAACCATCGCCAAGCCGACGGTCGCAGCCATCCACGGCACCGCGCTCGGTGGCGGGCTGGAGCTGGCGCTGGGCTGCCATTTCCGTGTTGCCGATGCCGGCGCCAAGCTCGGCCTGCCGGAAGTCAAACTCGGCCTGCTGCCGGGTGGCGGTGGCACGGTACGGCTGCCGCGCCTTGTCGGCGCGGTGAAGGCGTTGAAGATGATCGTCTCAGGTGCGCCGATCGGCGCGACCGAGGCGCACGCCGCCGGTCTCGTCGATGCCGTCTTCGAAGGCGATCTGACCACGCATGCCGTGAACTTCGCTGGGGAAATCGCCCGCAAGGGCGGTCCCTTCACGCCGGTGCGCGATCGCAATGATGGTCTCAAGCAGACTGATCTCGCGGCGTTCGACGCCGGGGCTGCGGATCTTGCCAGGAAAGCGCGCGGCCTCGAGGCGCCGATCGCTTGCGCGCAGTCGGTGCGCAATGCCGTCACGCTGCCGTTCGATGCGGCACTGGCGGCAGAGCGTGCGCTGTTCGTCAAGCTGGTCGCCAGCGACCAATCGCGGGCGCAGCGCCATCTGTTCTTCGCCGAACGTGAGGCGGCAAAGCTTCCAGGAAAAGACGTCGTCAAGCGCAGGATCGCCCGCGTCGGCGTCATCGGCGCCGGTACGATGGGCGGCGGCATCGCCATGGCCTTCGCCAATGGCGGCTATTCCGTGATTTTGCTGGAAACCAGCCACGAGGCCCTGCAACGCGGCTTGGCGACCATCGACAGGAACTACTCGGTGTCCGTCACGCGCGGTTCGCTCAGCGAAGACGCCAAGCGGGAGCGGCTCGCCCAGTTCAAGGGCTCCACCGACTATGCCGATCTCGCCGATTGCGACCTGATCGTCGAGGCGGTGTTCGAGGACATGGCGGTCAAGAAGGAAGTGTTCGGCAAGCTCGAAGCCGTGGCGAAGCCCGGCGCGATCCTGGCCACCAACACCTCCTATCTCGACATCAACGAAATCGCTGCCTCGACCTCGCGGCCGCAGGATGTGCTCGGCCTGCATTTCTTTTCGCCGGCCAATGTCATGAAGCTCTTGGAGATCGTGCGCGCCGAGAAGACCGCGCCCGATGCGCTGGCGACATCAGTCGACCTGGCGAGGCGGATCGGCAAGGTGGCCGTCGTGGTCGGCGTCTGCCACGGCTTCGTCGGCAACCGCATGCTTGCCGCGCGGGGCTCGGAATCGGAAGCGCTTCTTCTGGAAGGCGCAACGCCCAGCCAGATCGACCAGGTGTTCACCGATTTCGGCTGGCCGATGGGGCCGTTCCAAATGGGCGATCTCGCCGGCCTCGACATTGGCTGGCGCAACCGCAAGGCACGCGGCCAGAAAGCCGTGATCGCCGACACGCTGTGCGAACAAGGACGCTTCGGCCAGAAGACCGGTCGGGGTTTTTATCTCTATGAGGCTGGCGCGCGCACGCCAGTGCCGGATCCCGAGGTTGAAGCGCTGATCCGCGACAAGGCCGCCGAGAACGGTATCGCACCGCGTGCGATCAGTGCGGAGGAAATCGTAGAGCGCACGCTTTACCCCCTGATCAACGAGGGCGCCAAGATCCTGGAGGAAGGCATAGCGGCCCGTGCGTCCGACATCGATGTCGTCTGGGTCAATGGCTACGGCTTTCCCATCGGCAAGGGCGGACCGATGTTCTGGGTTGGCCTTGAAGGTCCGGCCAGGATCATCGAGCGGCTCGAATACTGGCATCAACGGACGGGCAAGGATGTGTTCAAGCCGGCGCGGTTGCTGAAGCGGATGGCCGAGACCGGGTCGTGGGAAGCCGGCGGTTAGAGAGCCTACCGGATCCGTGCATCGATGATCTCGACGAAGCGCGCGAACAGGCCGGCCTGCGACTTGATCTTGAGCTTGCGGTAGATGTTGCGGCGATGGACCTTCACGGTTCCCGGCACGATGCGCATGGCGCGGGCGATCGACTCCGTCGAATGCCCCTGCAACACCAGGTCGACGACATGCTTTTCGCGCGGCGTCAGCGACAGGCTCTGCCAGATATGGGCGCGGTCGAACTCGTTGACCATAGCGGCCGTCTCGTCCTGCTTCGCTTCCGCCGTTTCGTCGGCCGGAAGAGCAGGCCAGCGCAACCTGATGAAGCTGATCACCGCGGGAGCCATGTCGCGCAGCAATCTGGCATCGGCGGTGCCGAAAGGGCCTGAAGCGCGCAGCCGCATCAGCGACAGCACCAGCGCATCCTTGCCCGGCAGCGGCACGAAGAAGCCGACCTCCTCGGCCAGCCTGGTCTGGCTGTAATAGGAGCGGAAATACTCGCTGGCATAGAAACGGTCCGGCGCCAGCTCGCGCATGCGCCAGAACCCTTCCTTGCGCTCGACCGCAGCGTGATGGAACGGATCGAGCAGATACGGCCCTTCCTGATAGAGCGCGACGAACACATGGCTCTCGGTGGGCGAGAAGGTCTCGAACAGCAGCGGCGGGCGCGAGGCGCCGCGATAGCCGAAGATCACGCAGTGGTCGAATCTAACGTGCTGCCGCAGCCACTCGACCAGCGCCTGGCCAAAGAGATCGCCGCTGGTCTCCCGCGTCGTCGCGACGAGCGTGGCGAGCCGGCTGTATTCGTCGCTGCGGGACAATGCATACCCCCTTAAACGAGAAAATAGACCAGATATACCACCTGAGAGGTATATACTAGCCGCCATTGGCTCTGGTAGCGTTCCGATATTGTCCTGTTGCTGGAGCCATCAGCCTTGACCGCAGTGCCCGACATCGAGTTTCGCGGCGTCACCAAGCGCTATGGCGCGGTGACCGCGGTCAGCGGCATCGATCTCGCTGTCCCGCCCTCCGCCTTTGTCGCGCTGCTCGGTCCCTCCGGCTGCGGCAAGACCACCTGCCTGCGCATGATCGGCGGCTTCGAACAGCCGAGCGAAGGCCAGGTGTTCATTCGCGGCCAGGACATGGCCGGCACGCCGCCCTACCGGCGGCCGGTCAACATGGTGTTCCAGCAATACGCGCTGTTTCCGCATCTCGATGTCGAGGACAATGTCGCCTACGGGCTGCGCCAGGCGCGGCCAAGGCTGTCTTCGCGCGAGATCGCCTCAAGAGCGGGCGAGGCGCTCGAAATGGTGCGGCTCGCCGGCTATGGCCGCCGCAAGATCCACGAACTGTCGGGCGGCCAGCAGCAGCGTGTGGCGCTTGCCCGCGCCCTGGTCAACAAGCCGGCGGTGCTCTTGCTCGATGAGCCGCTGGCGGCGCTCGACAAGAAGCTGCGCACCGACATGCAGATCGAGCTGCAGAACCTGCAGCGCGAGATCGGCATCACCTTCGTGCTGGTCACGCACGACCAGGAGGAAGCGCTGTCGATGAGCGATTTCGTCTGCGTCATGAATGGCGGCCGCATCGTCCAGCTCGGGCAGCCGAGCGAGATCTATGACGAACCGGCCGACCTGTTTGTTGCCGATTTCGTCGGCAAGACCAATCTCTTGAGCGGTACTGTCGCCGGGCATTCGGGCGATCTGGTGGAGGTGGCGCTCGCGGACGGCACCGTCATTGCGGCGCGCAAACGGACCGCTTTGCAGCAGGGCGAGGTCGTTTCGGTCAGCCTTCGTCCTGAATCGCTCAGTCTCGGCGCCCAGGCAAGCGGCCCATTCAAGGGCATCGTCCGCAACCGGATATTCCTGGGCTCGACGGCGGAATACGCGATCGAGGTCAAGGGCATCGGAACGCTGCTGGCCAAAGCCGATCACCTGATCGGTCACGGCAATCTCTTCAAGCCGGGTGAACCCGTCGCCATCGGCTTTGCCTCCGGAACGCCGCTGGCGTTTGCGGAGATCAAGAACAACGGGGCCAACCAGAGGGTAGATAAACATGTCGAAATCATATCGTGACGGACTGCCGATCAGCCCCGAGAATTTCGTCGACCAGCTGATGCGTTTGAAGCGCGGCTCGATCGGCCGCCGCGACTTCCTCGGCCTCACCGGCCTTGGCATTGCCACGGCGGTGATGGCGCGCGAGATCGGCATCATGCCGACACCGGCCTTTGCCGCGGAAAGCCTTGGCGATCGCATGTCGATCGCCACCTGGCCGAACTATCATGACCCGGCGACCTTCGAGAACTTCAAGAAGGACACCGGCGTCGCCGTCGAGGTCAACGTGTTCGGCTCCAATGAGGAGATGCTGGCCAAGCTGCAGGCCGGCGCCTCGGGCTGGAGCCTGTTCGTGCCGACCAATTACACGATCTCGACCTACAAGAAGCTCGGCATCATCGAGCCGCTGGAGATGGCGAAGCTGCCGAATTTCGACGGCTCGCAAGAGGATCCGCGCTTCACCTCGGAGGGCACGATCGATGGGACGATCTACGCCGTGCCGAAGAACTGGGGCACCACCGGCTTTGCCGTCAACACCAAGAAGCTGACCAAGCCGATGACGAGCTGGAAGGAGTTCTGGGACACCGCCATGGCGGAAGGCGACAGCCGCACCATGGTGCATGACTACCAGCTGACCACGATCGGCAATGCGCTGAAATATTACGGCTACTCGTTCAATTCGCTCAAGCAGGACGAACTGGCCAAGGCGGAGGAACTGCTGCTGAAGGTCAAGCCGCATCTGTTCGCGGTCTCCTCCGACTACCAGCCGGGGATGCGCGCCGGCGACGCGTGGATGACCATGTGCTGGACGAATGACGGCGCGCAGCTGCATCGCGACATTCCCGAGATCGCCTATGTGCTGGGCAAGGAAGGCGGCGAGATCTGGACCGATTTCTATGCCATTCCGAAAGACGCGCCGAACAAGCCCGCCGGTTACGCGCTGCTCAACTACCTGATGAATCCGCAGGTGGCGGTGAAGGAGCATTTGGCCAATGGTGCGCCGTCGACCGATGCGCGCGTCAACAAGCTGCTGCCCAAGGAGGTGCTCGACAACCCGATCCTCTATCCGGCAGCCGACCTGTTGACGCCGCTGGAATTCGGCGCGGCGGCAACGTTGACTGATCCGGGCCGCGCCGAATTGATGGCGCGCTTCAAGTCGGCCTGAGCGACGGCCTCAAATTCGACTCAGATAATTTGACCGGCGGGTTTATGCCCGCCGGCACCGGGGCAATCTTTCCATGCACGGCAGCCGTCTTCGTAGGAATTTTCTGACCGCCATGCTGCTCGGTCCGGCGACCGCGTGGCTGGTGGTGTTCCTGGTGCTGCCGTTCATCGCCATCGCCGTGTTCAGCGTCGGCGAACGCGCACCGGAAGGCGGCTATCAGGCCGCCTTTACGCTGGCGCAATATGCCAATCTTCCGGCGCGGGCGACCGCCTTCTGGAACACCATGGTGCTGGCGCCGGTGGGAGCGCTCGCCTGCCTGCTCGTCGCTTATCCCGTTGCCTACTATCTCGCCTTGCGCGCGCCGCAGCGCTGGCGGCTGATCCTGCTGGCGCTGGTCGTCATTCCGTTCTGGACCAGCCTGCTGATGCGGACCTATGCCTGGATGTACATTCTGGGCGGGCGCGGCATTCCGGCGCTGCTCGCCTTTGTCGGCATCGAGGATGTCAGGCTGATCAACACGCCGGGCGCGGTGCTGCTCGGCATCGTCTATGGCTACCTGCCGCTGATGATCCTGCCGATCTATGTCAGCCTCGAACGGCTTGACCGCAGGCTGCTGGAAGCCTCCGCCGATCTCGGCGCCACGCCATTATCGACTTTCCTGGGCGTGACCCTGAAACTGTCGTTGCCGGGCGTCATGACCGGCTTCTCGCTGGTCATGATCCTGCTGCTCGGCGAATATCTGATCCCGACGCTGCTTGGCGGCGGCAAGGTGTTCTTCATCGGCAATGCACTGGTCGACCTGTTCCTGCAATCGCGCAACTGGCCGTTCGGATCGGCCATCGCGATCACGCTGGTGCTGGTCTCGGTGGTGGTGCTGATTGCCGCCAACCGCATCTCGACCCGGGTTTCGGGCGCGCGCCGGGTGGATCTGATCTGATGCGGGCTTTCGTCATTGCGGTGTTCGCTTTCCTCTATCTGCCGATCGCGCTGGTGGTGCTGTTTTCTTTCAACGCCGGCCACCATGCCAGCGAGTTCACCGGCTTTTCGGTGCAATGGTACGGCAAGGCATTGGCGAACCCGTTCCTGGTCGAAGCGCTGAAGAACAGCCTGTTCATCGCCACCACCAGCGCCTTGCTGGCGGCGCTGTGCGGCACCGCGGCGGCACTCGGCCTGGCGCGCGTCGGCGTGCGGACCCGCGCGGTCTTCGACGCACTTCTGGGCGCCGCGATCGTCGTTCCGGGCGTCGTCATCGGCATTTCGACTCTGGTCGCGCTCGTCCAATTGTTCACCGTCGTCAATCCGTTCCTCGCCTCGATCTGGCCCGACGACCAGCCGCCGCGGCTAGCGCTCGGCTACGGTTCGATCATCGCGGCGCACGGGCTGTTCTCGATGGCGCTGGTGACGATGATCGTCGGCACGCGGCTCGGCAGCCTCGACCGCAATCTGGTCGAGGCGTCGAGCGATCTCTACGCGACGCCGTTGACGACGTTCCGCTCGATCGTGCTGCCGCAGATCATGCCGGCGGTCGTTGCCGGCTTCCTGCTCGCCTTCACCTTCTCCTTCGACGATTTCATCATCGCCTTCTTCGTCGCCGGCGCGCAGACGACGCTGCCGATCTATGTCTTCGCGTCGATCCGGCGCGGCGTGACGCCGGAGATCAACGCCATCGCGACGATCGTGCTCGTCGCTTCCGTGCTGCTCGTGGTGCTTGCCCAATGGCAGTTGCGCCAGCGCAAGCCGTCGAACTGAAAGCCGCATCATGATCCTCAAAGACCGCATCGCCGTGGTGACAGGCGCCGGCTCCGGCATCGGGCGCGCCGGCGCCATGATCATGGGCAGGGAAGGCGCGGTGGTCGTCATCGCCGACAGGGATCAGGCCGCCGGCGAAGCAACGGCTTCGGACATTCGGGCAGCGGGTGGACGGGCCGAGGCGATCAAGACCGATGTCGCTGATGATGCGGCGGTCGAACAGCTCATTGCCGGCACGCTCGACAGGCATGGGCGCATCGACATCCTGCACAATCACGCCGGCATCCAGGTCGGCGGCACGCTGACCGAAGTGGAGGTCGGCGGCATGGATGCCTCGTGGCGGGTCAATGTGCGGGCGCAGTTCCTGGCGGCCAGGATCGTCATGCCATCGATGATCGCACGAGGCGGCGGCGTCATCCTCAACACCGCCTCCAATTCGGGCGTGTTCTACGACCGCGAGATGATCGCCTACGCAACCTCCAAACATGCGGTGGTGGCGATGACACGGCAGATGTCGCTCGACTATGCCCGGCACAATGTGCGCGTCAACGCGCTCTGTCCGGGCTGGGTCGACACGCCGTTCAACGAACCGTTCATCGCCCAGATGGGCGGACGCGGGGCGATCGAAACCTATGTCCGCACCAAGATCCCGATGGGCCGCTGGGCCAGCGCCGATGAGATCGCCGAAGCGATCCTGTTCCTTGTCTCCGACCGTTCATCCTTCATGACCGGCCAGGCGCTGGTAATCGACGGCGGTGAAAGTATCGGCTGAGCCTTTTGCTTTCGCTATCAACTCCCCTGTTTTCAAAGCTTGTCCGATGTACCACGCAAAGACTTTCACCCATGCCGCTGCTTGCCGGCAGGACTATAGTCCTGCCGGCATGGGACTTCAGTGCCATGGCCGTCCAAGAGCGTGAATTTGTGTTTGATATCAGTCGGTTAAGTTTCTGGCCGGGTGCCAGATCGCGTATTGAGACAGCATTTGTCTAAAGTTTACTCTGCACTATTAGCAATTCCTCATAGGACGGTCGCTTAGCGGTCGGGCCAGGGCGACGATTCCCGAGGAGATTACCATGACAAACCGGAAAACTCTGCTGGCGGCGCTTGCCGCATTGGCGCTCCTGGCATCTCCGGCGCTCGCCGGCAATGGGCACGGCGGTGGCGGTGGCAATGCCGGAGGCAACGGGCACGGCAACGGCGGTAGCAATGCTGGCGGCAATGGCAATGGGGGCGGCAACGGCCACAACGGCAGCAATGGCAAGAGCGGCGCTTCGCACGGCAAATCTTCGTCGGCCCCGGGCCGGGCCAAGGCCAAAGCGGACGACACCACGGTCGACACAACCACAAAGGTTTCGTCGGTTCCCAAGGAGAAGAACATCCACGCCAAGCTTGGCCGGCTGAACTCACTGCAGCGCAACATCAATGCCTATATGAACTCGAAGAGCAAGAAATTCGCCGCCCTTCAGGCATTCGTGACGCAGTCCGCCAAAGCCAAGGTCGCTCAGGCCGCCGCCGACGCAGCACAGGCTAAGCTGGATGCGCTGACGTCCCTGACACCCGATCAGATTGCCGCGATGTCGCCCGAAGATCAGGCGGCCCTGCCTGGGAAGATAGCTGCTCTGCAGGCCGAGGTCGCTGCCGACAACGCTGCTGCTGCTGCGGCCGCGGTCGGCACCGATGATGCATCGCTCGACGCGGCATTGGCGGATATGGCCAACAAGCCCGTCGACGCTGCGGTCACGTCCTGGGCTCAAGACGTCCTTGCCGGCAAGATCGACCAGACGGCTGCCGCGATGCAGACGGAAACGACGCCGTAACGAACCGCCGCCGAAACGGTAGTGGTCAGTCAAAGGCAATGCCGCCGGGTTTCACTCGGCGGCATTGCCTTTTCCCGCTCATGGTCGGGCTGGCTATCCAGGGATAGCCACCGAGCTGGCGTCCAGGGATAGCCAGGCTCGAAACACTCAGACATGCTTGCGGCCGCCGGTCTCGCGAAACCAGCTGTCGGGGTAGGGGTACCACCAGTCCTGGATCGCAGGCTTGTGGTCAATGATCACCATCTTGGAGCGGCGGAAAGCGTCGAGGCCCTGGCGTCCGAGTTCGCGGCCGAGGCCGGAGGCCTTCCAGCCGCCGAACGGCAGGGCGTCATTGTCGATCAGCGGGTTGTTGACCCAGACCATGCCGGCTTCGAGCCGTTCCGCTGCCTCGTGGGCTTCGGCCAGATCCGATGTGAACACCGAAGCGCCGAGCCCGAACGGGCTGTCATTGGCAAGCCGGATCGCCTCGTCGAAATCCCTGACCCGGCAGATGGCGGCGACGGGTCCAAAACACTCTTCGCGCACGATCGCCATATCAGGGGTGACGCCGGTCAGGATCGTCGGTTCGTAGAACCAGCCGACATTGTACGCAGGCGGGATACGCCCGCCGGTGACTGCGACGGCGCCATGAGCGATCGCATCGTCGACAAGGCGCATGACTTTGGTCCGCGCGCTTTCGCTGACCAGCGGGCCGATCTCGGTCTTGTCCATGCCGTTGCCGATGCGCAGCGCCCGCGTCCTTTCGGCGAACAGCGCGACGAAGCGGTCATGCACGGAATCGACGACGAAGAAGCGCTCGGCCGAAGTGCAGACCTGGCCGGTGAGGTGGAAGGCGGCGGTGACGCTGCCGGCCGCCGCGATCTCGAGCGGGGCATGCTCGCTTATGATCAGCGGGTCGCTGCCGCCGGCCTCGATGACGCACGGCTTCATGCGTTCGGCGCAGGCCACCGCCACCGCCTTGCCTGCGGCGACCGAGCCGGTGAAGGCAACGGCATGGGTGCGGTCGGAGGCGATCAGCGCCTGCGCTGTGGCCGCTCCGCCGGGCAGGCAGGAGACCAGCCCCTCTGGCAGCGAGCGGAACACGGTCATGTAGTCCAGCGTCGACAGCGTCGTCGCCTCGGCCGGCTTGATGATGCAGGCATTGCCGGCGGCGAGCGATGCGGCGACCGTCCAGCACATCAGCAGGATCGGGAAATTGTAGGGCATGATGTGTACGGAGACGCCGTAAGGTTCGTAGCGCGCATACTGGAACGAACCGGCCTGCGTCGTGCCGGCGATCTTGCCGGCATCGTCGCGCGCCATCTCGGCATAGTAGCGGAAGATCGGCGCGCAATTGGCGATCTCGCCGATCGCTTCGGGGTAGGGTTTGCCCATCTCGCGCACCATCAGCTCGGCGCAACGCGTGAAGTCCGCCGCCTCGATGGCGTTGGCGACGGCATGCAGTTGCTTGGCCCGGCTCTTGGCGTCGAGCTTCTTCCAGGCGGCCTGCGCCCTGGTTGCCGCCGTGAGCACAGCGTCGATCTCGCCGTCGCCGGCGGCGGCAATGGCGCCGACGGTTTCCAGCGTCGCCGGATCGATCACCGGTTTTGCCGCGCCGGCCATCGACCGGTAGTCCGGATTGACGAAGAAGGTTGGCCGGTCAGGAGAGAAATCCATTTTGTCCTTCTCCATTTATGGAGCCTTTTTGAGAATTCGTCCTGCCGAGGCAGATGGCGTGGCTTTCGAGAACCGGAGCGCAGCGGACATTTAGTCCGTGAGCACCGGAAGCGCAGAAAGCCGCGTCAGGTGTCCGGCAGGGCAGAATTATCGAGAAGGCTCAGCGGATCATGTAGACCTTCTTGATTGTCTCATGGACGGTGCAGACGCCCTTCCAGTCCTGCGGGAAGAACGCTGCCGTATCCGGCTCGATCTCGATGACCTCGCCGGATTCATGCACATAGGTGCAGCGCCCTTCGAGGAAATGGCAGAACTCGTCGCGGGTGACATGGCAGTGCCATTTGCCCGGAGTGCATACCCAAAGCCCGCATTCGGAGCGGCCTTCCGGCCCCTTGTACAGCAGCTTGCCCGAGGTATGGGATTGGCCCTCGATCATGGTCGGGATGACGCCCCAGTCGACGAGGTCGGTAATGGTAAGCGGGGATTTCATGATGGGGGTTATCATATCGATTCCTTGGAAATGAGTGCTCAGCGGCACATGAAAGCCTTGATCAGCGTTTGCGTGATGATGGAGATGCCGGTCCAGCCGGCGGGGAAGAATACCAGCGTGCCGGCCTCGACCGCGATCTCCTCGCCGTCGTCATGGACATAGCTGCCGCGTCCCGACAGGAAGTGGCAGAATTCGTCGGCGCCAAAGGTGACCTTGCGCGTGCCCGGCGTGCACGTCCACAGGCCGCATTCGCTCGATCCGTCCGGGTTCTGCGCCAGGATCTTGCCCGAAGCGCGCGGCGAACGGGCGAGCGTGTTGCTGCCCGCGCCCCAGTCTTCCAATTCCACGGCCGAAGCCTTCGGCCAGTGCGGTGTCGACATGTCATCAAGCTCCGTGGTCACGCCAGCATGTAGACGTTGCGCATCGTCTCATGCACGGTGCATTCGCCTCTCCAGCCGGCAGGGAACATGACCACGGTGCCGGTGGAGACTTCTATCACCTCACCGACATCCGACCGGTAGGTCGCGCGGCCGGCGACGAAATGGCACAATTCGTCGCGCGGGATACTGAGGCGCCAGCGGCCTGGCGTGCAGACCCAGATGCCGGATTCCGGCTGGTTGTTCGGGCCTTTGTGCACGAGCCTGCCGGTCGAGTGCGAAGTGCCGCCGAGCGCATCCGGCTGGACGCCCCAGTCGACGAGATCGGTGCGGGTGGAGGCCTGGTGGAGGTGTGGGGCGGAGGAGGTCACAGCAACCCCTCCAGCAATCCTGCCGCCTTCTCCGGCCCATTCTGCGCGTGCATCTGCGCCGATGTCTTCGCCAGCTTGGCTTTCATCGCCGGGTCGGTCAGGCAGGTCTCGATCCTGGCAACCAGCTCGGCATCGGTCCAGTCGTAGCGCGGCATGCCGAAGCCGTGGCCGGTTTCCTCGACGCGGGTGGCGTTGTCGTGGCCGTCCCAGACATAAGGCATGATGATGGCCGGTTTGCCGAAATAGAGGCACTCGGTGAACGAGTTGTTGCCGCCATGGTGGATGACGGCATCGACCTGCGGGATGACCGAGGGCTGCGGAAACCAGCTGTCGACAATGACGTTACCGGGCACGTCCGTGTACTGGTCCTTGTAGCCGCCGACATTGACCAGAGCCCTGTAGCGCGTCTTGCCCAATGTCGCGATGATGCGCTTCAGCAGATCGACATCGCCGGCGCCCAGGCTGCCGAAGGAGACGTAGAGCAGCGGCCCGTCATTGTTCCTGGAGAAGGTCGGCACCGTGTACGGCTTTTCGTGCCGCACGCAGCCTTCGAGATACTGGAATTTTGCCGGGTCGAGCGGATGGCGGCGCTTGAATTTTGCCGCCTCGGGGTAGAGCAGCAGGTTCAAATAGGGCGAGGCTTCGAAGAACTGGCCGACCGGATAGGGCGCCTCGTGGTTGGCGGTGAGGAAGGCGTTGAAGTCGTCATGGATCGGCTTGATCACCGCATTGAAGTGGTCGCGGTAGCGCTGGTGGCCGGCATGGTCGTTCTCGCCGCAGCCGGAGAGATGGGGCGGGATGTCCTCGTCCTCGATCTCGTTTTCCGAACACGAGATGACGCGCACCCACGGCTTGCCGTACTGCTTGATGGCCGGGAACAGGATGACGTTGTCGACGCAGATCACATCCGGCTTGATGGCTGAGAGAACGCGCGGCAGATCCTTCTGCGCCCATTTGGCGCTGTCGACGATCGCCGTCCAGCAATCCTTGACGTAGTTGTCGACCTGGTCGTAGGGCGATTTGCGGAAGTTCGGGATATGGCCGTTGATGAAATCCTCCCAGAATTTCGCCATCTGCTCGGGCGGCATCGGCTCCGACAGGTTCACCGGATGCGCCTCGAAGCCGTAGCCCTTGTAGACATCGACGAAGCCGGGGTCGGACAGGAACACCGCCTTGTGGCCGCGCGCTTCGACTGCCTGGGCGATGCCGACGGAATTGAGCGCCGGGCCGTAGGCGGCTTCTGGAAAAAACGCGATCGTCTTCTGCGCCATCAGGCTTCTCCTGTCATTCTGCGAAAATTCTGACATCGGCGGCATCCCAGCCGAGTTCGACCTGGTCGCCCGACGAGACCGGCCGGCGGTCGGCGGCATCTGCGGTGACGCGCACCAGGAACGGCTTTGGCGACAGGGGCGTGCGGACATGCAGCTGCAGGTCCAGCCCCTGATAGGCCAGCGCCTCGACCGTGCCGGTGATGCGGTTGGCGGTTTCCGCCGATGGGAATAGCCGGATGCGCTCAGGGCGCACCGAAGCGACAGCGGATGCGCCGGGCGAGAGCGTTGCCGGAACCTTGCCTGATATGCGTGCGCCATTCGTGGCTACAACGCCATCGACGGCGGCTTGGCCCGGCACGAAATTCATCACGCCGATGAAGTCGGCGACGAAGCGATCGGCGGGGTGTTCGTAGATCGCGTGCGGCGTGTCGCATTGCAGCAATCTGCCGTCTTTCAGCACCGCCATGCGGTCGGCCATGACGAGCGATTCCTCCTGGTCATGGGTGACGATGACGAAGGTGATGCCGACCTCGTGCTGCAGGCGCTTCAATTCCAGCTGCATGGCGCCGCGCAGCTTCTTGTCGAGCGCGCCGAGCGGCTCGTCGAGCAGCAGCAGGCGAGGCCGCTTGACCAGCGCGCGGGCAAGCGCGACGCGCTGCTTCTGGCCGCCCGACAATTGCTCCGGCTTGCGGTCGGCGAAGGGGACGAGCTCGGTCGTCGCCAGGATGGCATCGACGCGGGAGCGGATTTCAGCTGTTGGCAAACGTTCCATCTCCAGGCCGTAGGAGACATTGGCGCGAACGCTCATATGCGGAAACAGCGCATAGGATTGGAACATCAGATTGACCGGCCGCTTGTTGGGCGGGGTTTTGGCGATGTCACGTCCGTCGAGCAGGATGCGCCCGTCATTGGGCGTCTCGAAACCGGCCAGCATGCGCAAGAGCGTGGTCTTGCCGCAGCCGGACGGGCCGAGCAAAGCGAAGAACTCGTTCTCGCGGATGTCGAGCGAGATGCCGTCGACGGCCATCACCCTGCCGAAATTCTTCGACACATGATCGATGGCCAGCAGAGTGCGGGGTTCGCTCATTGGCCGATGATCCCACGGTTGAGCCGCTGCGACAGGGTCAGCGCGGTGATCGAGACCGCCATGACGATGGTCGCCAGCGCGTTGATCTCCGGCGTGATGCCGAAGCGGATCATGGCGTAGATCTGCATCGGCAGCGTCGTCGAGGCGCGGCCGGCGCCAGCGGTGAAGAAGGCGATGATGAACTCGTCGACCGAGAGCGTGAAGGCGAGCAGCGCCCCTGCAATCACCGCCGGCGCGATGACCGGCAATGTCACCCGCCGGAAGGTGGTGAGCGCGGAGGCGCCGAGATCGGCGGAGGCCTCGACGATCGACCAGTCGAAACTCTTCAGCCGCGCGCGCACCACCGAGCAGACGAAGGCGAGGTTGAAGACGACATGGGCGAGGATGATGGTGTGCAGGCCCATGGTTAGATTGAGCATGGAGAAGAACGAGAGCAGCGCGATCGCCAGCACGATGTCGGGAATGATCATCGGTGCGAAAATCAGCGCTTCGAGAGCCTTGCCGTATTGCCGGCGCATCTCGATGCCGATCGCCAGCAGCGTGCCGAGCAGAGTGGCGATCGCGGTCGAGACCAGCGCCACGATCAGCGTGTTGAGGGCCGCGGACAGGATCGCCGAATTGCCGGCCAGCGAGGCGTACCATTTCAGGGAGAAGCCCGACCACGCCGTCGGCAGCCCGCCTTCGTTGAAGGACAGCGCCACCAGCACGGCGATCGGGATGTAGAGGAAAGCGAAGACCAGGCTGAGCACGAGCCAGAGCGTGCGCCGCGTGGCAGGGGAGCGCTCAGCCATCGGTGTCTCCGCCGGCTTGCGTGACGTGACCCGAGGCGCGATTGGCGGCCAGCGCTTGCGCCATCAGTACCAGAAGCATGATGGCAATCAGCGCCATCGCCAGTGCCGCCCCGAAAGGCCAGTCGTTGGCGGTCAGGAACTGGTCGTAGACGAGGTTGCCGATCATCTGGAAGCGGCCGCCGCCGAGCAGCGCGGGCGTGACGAAATTACCGATCGACAGCACGAAGACGAAGACCGCGCCGGCGGCGATGCCCGGTACGGTCAGCGGCAGGATGACACGACGGAACGTGGTGGCTGCCGAAGCGCCGAGATCACGCGAGGCCTCGGCGAGTTCCGGGTTGAGCCGCGACAGCGGCGCGTAGCAGGCGAGGATGACGAAGGGCAGGTAGTTATAGACCAGGCCGGCGATAACCGCGCCTTCGGTGTAGAGCATCGACGGCGGCTCGCCGGTGTAGCCGAACCAGCGCAGCAGCTGGGTAATCAGGCCTTCGCGGTTGAGCAGCACGATCCAGGCATAGGTGCGGATCAGATAGTTGGACCAGAACGGCAGCACGGCGACGAACAGGAACACTGGCTGCCACCGGCGCGGTGCCGCCGATATCGCGTAGGCGGCGGCATAGCCGATCACCACAGCGATTAGGGTCGCGGTGCCGGCGATGCGCGCCGAATTGAGGAAGATGCCGGCATAGAGCGGGTCGAAGACCAGGCCGAAATTCTCCAGCGTGAAGGTGTATTCGATGCCGCCATAGATGCCACGCCGGAAGAAGGCGAGCGCCAGTACCAGCGCGCACGGCACCACCATCAAGGCCGCGAGCCAGGCCAGCGCCGGGGCCATCAGCAAGGAGGAACGAAGTCTGGTTGAGGACACGATTGGGTACCGCATTCAGCGGCCGACGGCGGAAACCCGCCGTCGGCCGTGGTCTCTGATGTGCCGCCGCTTACTGCGCAGCCTTGATCTCGCTGACGATCTTCGAATAGTCGCGCTGGGCGTCGCCGACGTCACGCAACTGCTCGAACTTGACGAGATCGGCCACCGGCATCGCCATGTTGGGGAATTTTGCCAGGAAATCGGCCGGCAGGCTTTCCATCGCCGGCTTGTTCGGCACCTTGTAGTCGATGTTCTGCGCCGCCCAGGCGTGGTTCTTGGCGTCGAGCATGAAGTTGATGAACTGGAAGGCGGCGTCCTTGTTGGCGGAGGCCTTCATCACCACCATCGTGTCGACCCAGAGGTCCGAACCTTCCTTGGGAATGACGTATTTGATCTCCGGCTTTTCGGCGATGCCGTAATTGCACCAGCCGTCCCAGGCCTGCACCATCAGTGCCTCGCCGGACACCAGCTTGGAATAGAAGGTGGTGTCGTCATAGGCGAGCAGGGTCTTCTTGGCCGAGATCAGCAGATCCTTGACCTCGGCCATCTTGGCCGGATCGGTTTCGTTGACCGAATAGCCCTTGTCGAGCTGGCCGGCGGCCAGCAGCCAGCGGTCGGTCGCCAGCATGGTGGTCTTGCCCTTCAATTCGTCGGAGGGCGCGAGCAGGTCGCTCCAGCTGGCCGGTGCGACCTTCATCAGATCCGAGCGATAGCAGAGGCCGGTGGTGCCCCAGGTGTAGGGCACCGAGAAGGCATTGCCGACATCGTGCGGCAGCTTGGCTGCTTCCGGATAGAGGTTGGCGAGGTTGGGGATCTTGGCGTGGTCGATCGGCTCGGTCAGGCCGAGCTTGTTCAGCACCTCGGCGAAGGGTGAGGAGACAAAGACCACGTCATAGCCTTTGCCGCCGGCGGCGATCAGCTTGCCCATGATCTCTTCATTGGTGGCATGCACCACCACTTCGCCCGAAACGCCGGTTGCGGTCTTGAAGGTGGCCATGGCGTCGGGTGCCATGTAGCCGTCCCAGTTCGAAATGACGAGGTCGGCAGCCGTCGCCGGCGCGGACAGCGCCAAGGCCAGGCCAAGTGCGATCGAAGATGTTTTCAGCGCACGGCGCCGCAGGCTGGTAGCGGTCATGACAGACTCCCATTCGGTTGATCGTCGAATTTCATTCGCCGGACCAACGCTTGCGACCCTTGCCGCTGCCTCGATCCTGTTCCCTCGGTCTTTTTCTCGCCGATTGTGTTGACAGTACTATTGCAGAAAAAAGTACGTCAATCCATAATTTGCCAAACGACCGAGGAAACTGGCCGATTGCGTCCGTTCGGGCGATCGGTCAAATCAATGCGGTCATCCGTTTTCCGCTGGACCAGCCATGCAAGCCGCAGCCAGACGACCCCGCACCAACCATCTTGATCTGGCGCAGCGCATCCTGGATGTCGCGCGCCAGCGCGGCTTCGAGCCCGGTGCACGCTTGCCCGAGCAGCAGATCGCGTCGCTGTGCAATGTCTCGCGCACGCCGGTGCGGGCGGCACTCGGCCTGCTCGCGGAACGGGGCGTCGTGCGCTGGGAGGCTGACACCGGTTATCATCTGGCCATCGACCTCACCGCGCAGGCTTCGGTCGCCACGGAATTGCCCGCTGCCGAGGAGGACGAGTTGGCCGAGGCGATCCTGCGCGACCGCTCGGCGCGGCGACTGGACCAGACGGTGACCGTCGCGGGATTGATGCGGCGCTACAGTGCCGAGCGCAAGACGGTATTAAAAGCGTTGAACAAACTGACCGAAGAGAATCTGCTGGATCGTGCGCCTGGCCAGTCCTGGCTGTTTCGGCGCACGCCCGACGATCCGGAAGCGCAAGGCGACAGCTACGAGTTCCGCTTGCTGCTCGAGCCCGCGGCCATCCTGACGCCCGGCTTCAGGCTAGACGGCGCGCGGGCGGCGACGTTGCGCCAGGCTATGGAAGCGCTGGTGACGCTGCCGGACGCCGCCTTCGACACACGCGAGTTCCAGCGGCTGGACATCGATTTTCACGGCATGCTCGCCGAGGGCAGCGCCAACCGCTTCATCGCCGACGCGCTCGCCGATCACCTCAGGCTGCGCCGGCTGCCGGGCATCTATACCGGCGTCAACGTCTTCCGATTGCGGCAATCGCTGCGCGAACACCTTGTCATACTCGACCATCTTGAAAGCCTGCAGTATGAGGTGGCTGCCGATCTGCTTCGCATTCATCTGCGGCTCTCCCGCAACCAGCGACCGCAAGCGGCCAGCCGCGGGGCTCCCGCGCTGTTCGGCACGATCAGCCGGCCGGAATGACGAGGATTAATTGACGCGTAAAGCCAGCCCGACCATCGCGCTGTTTCCCGAAGCAAGCTTCGGCGCGGCGTTGAATTGCGTCGGCATCGCGCAGGCGCTGCGTGCGAAAGGCGCCCGGCCCGTCTTCATCTGCCATGCCGGTTTCTCCGGCGTCTTTGCCGATTATGGTTTTCAGGAATACCAGCTGCCAACCGACGAGCCGCTGAGCGAGAGCCAACGCCAGAGCTACTGGCAGGCTTTCGTGCGCCGGCACCTGCCGCATTTCAGGCTGAGCCCGATCGACCAGCTTGAGACCTATGTCGCTCCGACCTGGCAGGCCATCGTCGACACCGCGGTCAATGCCGAGGCGCCGCTGCGCCAATTGCTGGCACGGCTCAAGCCGGATGCCGTGGTGCTCGACAATGTCATCATGTTCCCGGCGATCGCCGCCGCCGGCTGTCCGTGGGTGCGCGTCGTCTCCTGCGCCGAGACCGAGCTGCCGGACGCCAATGTGCCGCCCTATCTGTCGGGGCTTGGGGTGGACGACCCGCAACGTGCGGCGTTCGAGGCCAGGTATCTGGCGGCTTGCGCGCCGGCGCATGACCGCTTCAACCGCTTTCGGGCGGATGCCGGACTGGGGCCGCTGCCGAAGGGTCAGTTCCTCGAGACGTCGCCCGATCTCAACCTGCTGCTGACGCCGACGATCGTGCGCCGCGAGCGTGCCGAGCCGCTCGACCCCGCGCGCTTCGTCTATCTCGAGGGCTGCGTGCGTTCTGAAGGGCCGTTCGAGGTGCCGGTGTTCCCGCGCAATGGCGGGCCGCTGGTCTATGTCAGCTTCGGCAGCCTGGGTGCCATGGATGTCGGCCTGATCGAGCGCATGCTGGTGGTGTTCGACAGGCTGCCGGCGCGCTTCATCGTCAATGCCGGCGGCCTGCGCGACGCTTACCGCGCGGTGCCGGACAATGTCTATCTCGACGCCTGGTTTCCGCAGCCCTCGGTGGTGGCGAAGTCGGATCTGTTCATCCATCACGGCGGCAACAACAGTTTTTGCGAAGCGCTGCGCTTCGGCGTGCCGTCGCTGATCATGCCCTATTGCTGGGATGGACACGACAACGCGCAACGCGCCGAAGAGACCGGCACCGGCGACCATATCGGCCGTGACGGCTGGACCGAAGGAGTGTTGGAGAAAGCCATTCTCGGCCTGCTGGCCGACGATGCCATGCGCGCCCGCCTGAAGGACAATGCAGCCCAAATGGCGCTGAAACCCGGAACGGATGCGGCCGCGCAAGCCATACTCTCTCTGATACGGATTTGAACGAAATGCCTGACAACAACACGAACATCTCGCTCTCCAGCGGCACCGATGCCAAGGCCTGGCTGACCCGGCACGGCATCAACGAAGTCGAGTGCCTGGTGCCCGACATGAACGGCGTCCTGCGCGGCAAGGCCTTGCCGACGGCCAAATTCCTCCAGGCGCTTGAAGACCGCGCGCTCTATCTGCCGAGCAGCGCTTTCCTGGTCAGCATCGACGGCCGCTATTCCGGCTCGATCGACGAGGGTTTTGCCTATTCGGATCCGGACATGCGCATGGTGCCTGATGTATCGACGCTCTGCCTGGCGCCGGGTGCCGCTCCCGGCAAGGCCTATGTCTTTGCCGATGCCTTTCATATGGACGACCGGCCCTGGATGGCCTCGCCGCGCCATGTGCTGCGCGCCGTGCTCGACCTCTACGCCAAGCGCGGCTGGCGGGCGGTGGTGGCGCCCGAGGTGGAATTCTATCTCACCGCGCCCAATCCGGATCCGGACCGGCCGCTGACCGCCCCGGTCGGCGCCAATGGCCGCGCCGAGACCGTGCAGCATCCCTACGATATGGCCGGGCTCGAGGAGTTCGAGCCGGTGATCCGCCGCATTTACGATTATGCGGCGGCGGCCGGCCTGCCGCTCGACACGCTGATCCATGAGTCGGGAACCGCGCAGTTGGAGATCAACTTCCTGCATGGCGATGCGCTGCCGCTGGCCGACAAGGTGCTGCTGTTCAAGCGGCTGACGCGCCAGGCCGCGCAGCAAAGCGGCATGCACGCCACCTTCATGGCCAAGCCGATCGCCGCACAGGCCGGCAGCTCGATGCATCTGCACATGTCGGTCATCGACGAGGCCGGCAGGACTTTGTTTGCCGGCAGCGACGATGCCGACACCGCAATGTTCGGCCACTTCATCGGCGGTCTGCAGAAATATGTCCCCGAAATCATGCCGCTGTTCGCGCCCAACGTGAACTCGTTCCGCCGCATCAGGCCGAACCACAGCGCGCCGGCCAACATCGAATGGTCGCATGACAACCGCTCCTGCGGCCTGCGCGTGCCGGCCGGCGGCCGCGCGGCGCGGCGGGTGGAGAACCGGCTTCCGGGTGCGGATTCCAATCCTTACCTGGCGATCGCCGGCTCGCTGCTTGCCGGCTATCTCGGCGTCGAGCAGAAACTGGCGCGCTCGCCCGAGGCGTCGGGCAATGCCTACAAGATCAAGAGCACGCTGCCGAAGACGATGGAGGAGGCGCTCGATCGTTTCGAGGCTTGCGGCCCGGTGCGGGAACTGCTCGGCGAGGATTTCTTCCAGACTTATCTGCGCGTAAAGAGCGTCGAGCTCGACCTGTTCCAGGGCGTGGTGACGAGCTGGGAACGCGACCACCTTCTGCTGAAGGTGTGATCATGGCTTCCAGTTCAACGGGCTTCAATTCGGGCCTCGATATCGCAAAATCCTATTATGTCGCCACCGCCAATCCGGCGCCGGACCATCCGGCGCTGGTCGGCGACGTCGACACCGACCTGGTTGTCGTCGGCGGCGGCTGCACCGGCCTGTCGGCCGCCCTTCACGCCGCCGAGCGCGGGCTGAAGGTGGTGCTGCTCGAAGGCGGCAAGATCGGCTGGGGCGCGTCGGGCCGCAATGGCGGCCAGATGATCCCCGGCCTGCGCAAGGGCGCCAAGGGACTGGTCAAGCTCTATGGGCCTGAGCGGGCAAAGGTACTGTTCGATCTTGCCTTCGAGGCGCGCGGGCTGGTGCTCGACATCATCGAGCGCCATGCCATCGATTGCGATCTCAGGCTGACCGGCCATCTGGTCGGCGCGGTCAACGGTTCCGACCTCAAGGATCTCGAGGAAGAGGTCGAGTGCCTGGCTACGGTGATGAAGTTCCCGCACGCCGAAATCCTGTCGGCGGCGGGAGCCCGAGCCAAGGTCGACACACCCTATCATGGCGCGATGTATGAGCCGCTCGGCGGCCACATGCATCCGCTGAACTACACGCTCGGCCTTGCCCGCGCGGCGATTGCTGCCGGCGTCGTCATCCATGAGAATTCGGTGGCGGTGAAGCTGGAGCGTGAGCCTTCGATCCGGATCTCGACGGCAAAGGGATCGGTGCGTGCAAAACATGTCGTGCTGGCCGGTGACGCTCTGCTCGATGGGCTGGAGCCGCGCGTCAACAGCCGCATCATGCCGGTTGGCAACTACATCGTCGCCACCGAGCCGCTGGAGGGCAAGCGCAATGTCATCCCGGCCAATGTCGCGGTGTCCGACACACGCTTCGTCGTCAACTATTACCGGATGTCGGCGGACGGCCGGCTCCTGTTCGGCGGCGGCGAGCGCTACACGCCGTCACCGCCGGCCGATATCGCCGGCTTCGTGCGGCCGCATATGGAAGCCACCTTCCCGCAACTTCAGAGCTGCCGCATCGATCACGCCTGGGGCGGGCTGGTGTCGGTGACGACATCCAGGCTGCCGCATGTCGGGCACTATGGCGAAGTCTATTTCGCGCATGGCTATTCCGGCAAGGGCGTCATCCTGTCGACGTTGTCCGGCAAGCTCCTGGCCGAAGCGATCACCGGCGACGCCTCGCGGCTCGATTTGTTCTCGACGCTGACCCCGATGCCATTCCCCGGCGGCACGGCGCTGCGCGGTCCGCTCTATGTGCTGGGCATGCTGTGGTATGCCATGCGGGATCGCATCAAGCATTGAGGGTCGGCGGGGCGGCGGCGAATTGCAAAACGCCGCGATCCTTCGCGCCCCCCTCAGTCCTGCCGGACATCCCCCCTCAAGGGGGGAGATTGGCAGATTGGTGGCTTCGCCCATTCCTGCGTCGTTGGAGATTGGCGAAAGCCGGCGTGACGTCCGATCTCCCCCCAAGAGGGGGAGATGCCCGGCAGGGCAGAGGGGGGCGCTGTCCCGCCGACGGTGAAGGTTGTTGGAGAAGGCCTCTTAAACCACAAAAAAATCTTCAATCCGCTGCCTGGCCTCCAGCAGCACCGGCAGAATCTCCCGTTCCATCTCCGCGACCGAAAACCGCGCCGACTGCGTCGAGACGTTGATGGCCGCGACCGTGCGCTCTGCCCGGTCGCGGATCGGCACGGCGATCGAGCGCAGGCCGAGTTCCAGTTCCTCGTCGACGATGGCAAAGCCGTCCGCTTTCGCCTTGCCGATGGCGTTGGCTAACAAACGCCTGTCGGTGATCGTCTTCGGCGTCCGTCTCTCGATCGTCGCCTGGCCGAGGAATGCGTCCAATTCCTGAAGCGTCAGACCGGCAAGCAGGATGCGTCCCATCGAGGTGCAATAGGCCGGCAGCCTGGTGCCGACATCGAGCGACACGCTGAGGATACGGCGGCCGGGAATACGGGCGACATAGACGACATCGGCACCCGACAGGATCGCCGCCGAACAGGCCTCGTTCAGCTGTGCGGCGACAGCGCGCATGATGGGTGCGGCGAAGGCCCAGAGCGAGGCGCCGCCGAGCCAGGTGCGGGCGATCGTCAGCAAGCGTGGCGACAGCGAGAACACGCGGCCGGCTTGCGTTGCATAGCCGGTGGCGGTGAGCGTCAGCAGAAAGCGGCGGGCGCCGGCGCGGGTCAGGCCCGCTTCCTCGGCCATTTCGGTCAGCGTCATGCCCGAGGGATGCCGAGCCAGGATCTCCATGACGGCAAGGCCGCGCTCGAGCGAGCCGACATGATCACGGGAAGCGGCTTCTTCGTCCATCTCAACTCCGCGGAACGCCATCGATGCCAGGATTGACTCCTCGCCCTCCTTCAGCGTACGAAGTATCGCATATAAAACATATGTTCGCAATACGAACTTTCTGAACCCGGAGCCGATGCGATGGTCAAGTTCCTGCCGCTCAAACAGGCCGTTGCGGAGAATTTGAACGATGATGACACGGTCGCCTTCGAGGGTTTCACCCATCTGATCCCGACGGCGGCGGCGCATGAGGCGATCCGTCAGGGGTTTCGCGACCTGACCCTGGTCCGCATGACGCCGGACCTGATCTACGACCAGATGATCGGTATGGGCATGGCGAAGAAAATCGTCTTCTCCTATGTCGGCAATCCCGGCGTCGGCCTGCTGCGGCGCGCCCGCGACGCCATCGAGAACGGTTTCCCCAGATCGATCGAGATCGAGGAGCACAGCCATGCCGGCATGGCCAATGCCTATGAGGCGGGCGCGGCCGGTCTGCCCTGCGCGGTGTTTCGCGGCTATCGCGGTGCTGGCCTCGCGGCGGTCAATCCGAACATCAAGTCTGTCACCTGTCCGTTCACCGGCGAGGTGCTGGCGGCTGTTCCTTCGATCAGGCCTGACGTCACCTTCATCCATGCGCAGAAGGCCGACAGACAAGGCAATGTGCTGGTCGAAGGCATCATCGGCATCCAGAAGGAAGCGGTGCTGGCGGCCAAGCGAGCGGTGGTGACGGTGGAGGAAGTGGTCGATAATTTCGACGATCTGCACCCCAATCTGACCGTGCTGCCGCGCTGGACGATCGCGGCGATATCCGTCGTGCCAGGCGGCTCGCACCCGTCCTACGCACATGGCTATTATGCGCGTGACAATGCCGCCTATCTCGAATGGGACCAGATCGCCGCCGACCGCGAGAAATTCCAGGCGTGGATGCAGGCCAACGTCATCGAGAAGAGCGCCGGCGATTTCGCGGCCCGGGTCGAGCATTTGAGGAAAGCGGCATGAGCGACAATCCATTGGGTTTCACCCCCAACGAGATGATGACGATCGCCGCCAGCAGGGCGCTCAGGAATGACGATGTCTGCTTCGTCGGCATCGGCGCACCGTCCGCGGCCTGCAATGTGGCGCGGCTGACACATGCGCCTGACATCACGCTGATCTACGAGAGCGGCACGATCGGCACCGCGCCCGACGTGCTGCCGCTGTCGATCGGCGATGGCGAATTGTGCGAGACCGCCGTCACCACCGTCGCGGTGCCGGAGATGTTCCGCTACTGGCTGCAGGGCGGCCGCATCTCGATCGGTTTTTTGGGGGCGGCGCAGATCGACAAGTTCGGCAACATCAACACCACGGTCATCGGCGACTATTTCCATCCCAAGACCAGGCTGCCCGGCGGCGGCGGCGCGCCGGAGATCGCGACCTCGTCGAAGCAGATCTACATCACAATGGCGCAGAC
>NZ_RZQT01000032.1:33435-55656 GCF_003998485.1 Mesorhizobium sp. M7A.F.Ca.CA.001.04.2.1 | reverse complement strand
GCCGAGATGCTCGGCGACGCCGACGACCGCCTTCCATTCGCCCGCCGTGGTCGAGATCTCCAGGTGTTCGGGACGGATGCCGATGGTCTTGGCGCCGTTTTTGGCAGCCGGCGCGCCCTCGATCAGGTTCATCTTCGGCGAGCCGATAAAGCTGGCGACGAACAGGTTCTTCGGCGTCTTGTAGAGCTCCATCGGCGAGCCGACCTGCTCGATGTTGCCGGCGTTCAGCACGACGATCTTGTCGGCCATGGTCATCGCTTCAACCTGATCGTGGGTAACGTAGATCATGGTGGTCTTGAGCTGATGGTGCAGCTCGCTGATCTCCAGCCGCATGGTGCCGCGCAGTGCCGCATCGAGATTGGACAGCGGTTCGTCGAACAGGAAGGCGGTCGGCTGACGCACGATGGCGCGGCCGATCGCGACGCGCTGGCGCTGGCCGCCTGAAAGCTGGCCGGGCCGGCGTTCGAGATAGTTGGTCAGGTTGAGCACGCGCGCCGCGTCTCCCACCTTCTTGTCGATGGTCGCCTTGTCCTCACCGGCCATCTTCAGCGGGAAGCCGATGTTCTTGGCCACCGTCATGTGCGGATAGAGCGCGTAAGACTGGAACACCATGGCGAGCTTGCGCTTGGCCGGTGCCTCGCCGGTGACGTCGCGGCCGTCGATGTTGATGGAGCCGCCGCTGGTGTCCTCGAGCCCGGCGATCAGGCGCAGCAGCGTTGACTTGCCGCAACCCGACGGGCCGACAAAGACGACGAACTCGCCATTCTCGATCACCAGGTCGAGACCGGGGATGATGGACGTCGCTCCGAAGGATTTCGAGACGTTCTTGAGCGTGATGTTTCCCATGGTTTCCTCCCCGAGGGGTTATTTCTGCCGATTGCTTCGGGCAATTCCGTTATTTCACCGCACCAAATGTCAGGCCGCGCACCAGCTGCTTCTGGCTGAACCAGCCCATGATCAGGATCGGCGCGATGGCCAGCGTCGAGGCGGCCGAAAGCTTGGCCCAGAACAGGCCTTGCGGGCTTGAGAACGAGCTGATGAAGGCGGTCAGGGGTGCGGCTTCCGTCGTCGTCAGCCGGATCGTCCAGAACGCCTCGTTCCAGGCCAGGATGATGTTGAGCAGCATTGTCGAGGCGATGCCCGGCACCGCCATCGGCGTCAGCACATAGACGATCTCGTTCCACAGCGATGCGCCGTCCATGCGCGCCGCTTCCAGGATCTCGCCAGGGATTTCGCGGAAATAGGTGTAGAGCATCCACACCACGATCGGCAGGTTGATCAGCATCAGCATGATCATGAGGCCGATGCGGCTGTCGAGCAGGCCTGTGTCGCGGAAGATCAGGTAGATCGGGAACAGCACCGCGACCGCCGGCATCATCTTGGTGGACAGCATCCACATCAAGATGTCCTTGGTCCGCTTGGTCGGCGAGAAGGCCATCGACCATGCCGCCGGTATGGCGACCAGCAGGGCCAGGATGGTCGAGCCGACCGAGAGCAGCACCGAGTTGAAGAAGAACTTGAAGTAGCCGCTCTGCGCCTGGACCTCGGTATAGCTCTCGAACGTTCCCGACGGGATGATGCTGAAGCCCTGGATGGCTTCCTGCTCCGACTTGAACGAGGTGATGATCGTGTAGAGGATCGGGAAGAAGATCAGCAGGGCGACGATCCAGGCGGCAACCGTCGCGATCGTCTTGTGCCGGGTGGTGACTGAGCGTGCCATCGTAGCCTCCCTTACTTGTCCAGGTTCTTGCCGACGGCGCGCATGGCGAAGAAGGCAACGATATTGGCGAGAATGACGGCGATCACACCGCCGGCGGATGCCTGGCCGATTTTGAACTCCAGCAACGCCTTCTGGTAGACGAGGAAGGGCAGGTTGGTGGAGGCGTATCCCGGGCCGCCATTGGTGGTGACGAGGATCTCGGCATAGACCGAGAGAAGGAAGATCGTCTGGATCAGGATGACGACCGTGATAGCGCGCGACATGTGCGGCAGCGTCAGATAGATGAAGCGGCTGATGAAGCCGGCGCCGTCCATCTCGGCGGCTTCCTTCTGCTCGCCGTCGAGCGACTGCAGCGCGGTCAGAAGAATGAGCGTCGCGAAGGGCAGCCACTGCCAGGCGACGATGATGATGATCGCCAGCATCGGATGTTGCCCGAACCAGTCGATCGGCTGGGCTCCGAAGAAGCGGGCTATATCGGCGAACACCCCGTATTGCGGGTGCATGATCATGTTCTTCCAGACCAATGCGGCCACCGGCGGCATGACGAAGAACGGAGAGATGACGAGGATGCGCACGATGCCCTGGCCCCACATCGGCTGGTCGATCAGCAGCGCCAGAAGGATGCCGCCGATCACCGTGATCAGGAGCACGCTGACCACCAAGGTGAGCGTGTTGAGGATCGACTGCAGGAAGGCCGGGTTGGAATAGAACAGCGCGTAATTCGAGAAGCCGACAAAGCCGTCGCGGATCGGATTGAGCGGGTTGTACTGCTGGAAGGAGAACCAGATGGTGATGACCAGCGGCACGATCATCCAGACGAACAGCAGCACCACGGATGGCGCCATCATGAAACGGGCAAGCGAACGGGTCTGCTGAGTAGCCATGACGGTCACCCTTCACTGGTCAGACGGAATTTTCAAAGGCGTTAAAGGCGGCCGCCCGAACTGGGAACTCGGGCGGCCGTTGCCGGTCAAGGAGGCGACCGGCAGTCGGCACCGGGAGGAGCCTTACTTGATGTATCCGCCCTCGGTCATTGCCGCGGTGGCAGCGTCCTGGGCCTGCTTCAGCGCGTCGTCGACGCTCGACTGGCCGGCAAGCGCCGCCGAGAAGAGCTGGCCGACCGTGGTGCCAAGGCCCTGGAACTCAGGGATGGCGACGAACTGGACGCCGACATAGGGCACCGGCTTGACCGTCGGATGCGTCGGATCGGCGGCATTGATGGAGTCCAGCGTCATCTTGGCGAACGGAGCCGCCTTCTGGTACTCGGCATTGGCGTAGAGCGAGGAGCGCGTGCCCGGAGGAACGTTGGCCCAGCCTTCCTTCGAAGCGACGAGCTCCGCATAGTGCTTGCTGGTCGCCCAGGAGACGAACTTCTCGGCGGCATCCGCTTTCTGCGTGCCGGCGGGGATGGCCAGCGACCAGGCCCACAGCCAGTTGCCGCGCTTGCCCAGGCCATTGTCGGGCGCCAGCGCATAACCGACCTTATCGGCGACAGTCGAGTTCTTCGGGTCCGAAACGAAGGACGCGGCGACCGTGGCGTCGATCCACATGCCGCATTTGCCCTGCTGGAACAGCGCCAGGTTTTCGTTGAAGCCGTTGGAGGAAGCCCCCTCGGGGCCGTCGGCCTTCATCAGGTCGACATAGAACTGCAACGTGTTCTTCCATTCCGGCTGATCGAACTGCGGCTTCCAGTTCTCGTCGAACCAGCGGGCGCCGAAGGAGTTCGACATGGCGGTCAGGAAAGCCATGTTCTCGCCCCAGCCGGCCTTGCCGCGCAGGCACACGCCGTTCACGCCATTGGCGCGGTCGGTCATCTTGTCGGCGGCCTGCTTGATGAAGTCCCAGGTCGGCGCGTCGGGCATCTTCAGCCCGGCCTTGTCCATCAGGTCCTTGCGGTACATGACGAAGGAGCTTTCGCCGTAGAAGGGCGCGGCATAGAGCTTGCCGTCGACCGAAAGGCCGCCAGCAATGGCCGGGATGATGTCCTTGGCGTCGTAGTCGTCGCCGAGCTTGTCGAGCGGCAAAAGCCAGCTCTGCTTGGCCCAGATCGGAACCTCATAGGTGCCGATGGTCATCACGTCGTACTGGCCGCCCTTGGTGGCGATGTCGGTGGTGACGCGCTCGCGCAGTACATTCTCTTCGAGCGTAACCCAGTTGAGCTGGATGTCGGGGTTCGCCTTGGTGAAGTCCTCGGTCAGCTTTTGCATGCGGACCATATCGCCATTGTTGACGGTGGCGATGGTGATGGATTCGGCGTGTGCGGCGAACGCAAGCGTGCTGGCCGACAACAAGCCCAGGGTGAGCGTGCGAAGTTTCATCAAATTCCTCCCTTGAACCAAGATGAGCATTTGCCTTGGCTTTGGGCAATTACTCACTTTGCGTGAATTATGTCAAGTCGGATTCGATGCTGCAGCGCAGCACCCGGGCGACACCGCAGGCCGGGACGAGCGGAAATTGCCAGGACGAAGAGCGTCCTGGCCGGATACAGTGCGGCAACAGCGGATGGATCTGTGAGACCAGGTGCAGCCCGCAAGCCTGCCGGTCAGCAGGCGATCTCGGCCAGCAGCCAGTCGCGGAAGGCACGGATCTTCGGCACGTTGCGGCGCGCTTCGGGGTAGACCAGCCAAAAGGCATGGCCGTCGTCGCCAACCAGATCGAAAGGCTGGATCAGGCGCCCACCGGCAAGTTCCGCCTTGAACAGCGCCCTGGTCAGGATCGCGACGCCATGACCGGCGATCGCCGCATTGGCCTCATAGGCCTGCGCGCCCATGCTGCTGCCGGGCCGTTTGGCGAGATCGTGCGAGTGCACGCCGGCAGCCTCGAACCATTGTGTCCACCAGATGTCGCCGGGATCGAGGATCGGCAGCCGCAACAGGTCCGCCGGTTCCCTGACGCCGCCGATGCTTGCCGCGAGCTTCGGGCTCAGCATCGGCGTGAAATCGGCATCGAGCAGCTTGTAGGCTTCCAGCCCCGGCCATTTGCCGCCGCCCGACCGGATGGCGAGGTCGACATCCTCGCGGGCGAAATCCGTCAGCCGGCTCGATGTTTCGAGCCGCACGGCAAGGGAGGGATGAGCGATCTGGAATGAGCCCAGATGGTGCGCCAGCCAGTTCGAGGCAAAGGTCAGCACCGTCGTGACGCACAGCAATCCGTCGGCGCCGCCACGCGCCGCCGCATAGGCCTGGCCGAGAATGGCGAAGGCCTCGCTGACCGCTGGCGCAAGGCGCTGTCCAGCCTCGGTGAGTGCGATCTGGCGCGGCCGGCGCAGGAACAGCGGCGCGCCGACCCGTTCCTCCAGCACCTTGATCTGATAGCTGACCGCCGCTTGCGTCATGGCAAGTTCCTCGGCCGCCTTGGTGAAGGAAAGATGCCGCGCCACCGCTTCGAACACCCGGATCGCCTGCAGCGGCGGAAGCTGTGAAACCTGCCGAGAGCTGAGGTCCGGCATAAAGCCTCCTTATGGGTCCTTATCGACGTTCGATTGGCAAAGGCCGCCGTCAAGACCGACATTTCCAGTCAACCCGTCATTCGGGTTCAGGATAGCGAAGGTTGACGATCATGACCATGGCGCAGCAAAAATGCACTTCCGCACCCGATCATCGCTGGTTTTCGTGGCTGACGGATGGATTCGGCTGGTTCGCAGCCAAAAAACGGGCACATCTCGACATCAGGGACCTGTCGCCGCATCTGCAGCGCGATCTCGGTTTTCTCGATGGCAACGACCCTTTCGGGCGGCACAGCTAGCGCGGTTGGTTTTATCGCAAATCAGTTGTGCTTCCGGTCAGATGCTGGCGAGCAGCGCGGCGGCGGTCCGTTCATCGGTGATGAGGCCGTTGATCAGCCGCCGGTTCGCGGCCGCCAGGATGCCCGGCAGCTTTCGTTCTCCCATCGCCAGTGCGATGACCAGCGATTTCTCGCGTGACGGCAGCGACGCCGACGACACCCGGTCGTTGGTGATGCCCTCGATCATGCGGCCTTCCCTATCGAACACCCAGCCGACGATCTCGGCGATGCCGCCGGCCTTCTGCAGCGCCTTCAATTCGCTCTCCGAAATGAAGCCGTCCTCGTAGAGCGGCGCCTTGGGGCCGAGGTCGCCGATGCCGATGAAGGTGACGTCGGCCTCAGCGGCAAGCGCAAGCGTCGGCTGGATCATCGGCTGGTTGAGCAGCATCTCGCGCTCCTCCGGCGACGAGGCGATGACCGGCAGCGGCATCGGGAAGGAGCGTGCCTTGACCCTGTCGGCCATGGTGAAGATGACATTGTAGAAGGCGGCCGAGCCGTCCGGCGAGATGTTGCCGGTCAACGACACCACCTTGTGCTGCGGGCATTCCATCGGCGGCAGCTGCTCGATCGCCGCCTTCAGCGTGCGCCCGGTGCCGATCGCCATGACGATCGGCGTCGGTGAACGCAACCGTCGCTCGATCTCGGCGGCAGCCGCCTCGGCGATGCCGATCGTGGTCGAGGACGAGTTGGGATCGCTCGGCACCACTTCGACCAGATCGAGCGCAAAGCGCGATCTCAGCCGTGCCGCCAGATCGAGGCAGTTGGCGATCGGATGGTCGACGCGAACCTTGATCAAGCCCTCCGACACCGCCAGCGATACCAGCCGCTGCGCCGTTTGCCGCGAGATGCCAAGCGTCGAAGCGATCTGGTCCTGTGTGTTGCCGGCAACATAATAAAGCCAGCCGGCGCGTGCCGCATCGTCCAGCCTGTTGCTGCCACCATCCTGCCGGCTATTCAAAGTCCTGCCTCCCGAGACCGCCGGTCATGAGAGCGGCCCATGCCCACTTTCGCAGGGAACGGCCTGCTGCGCAATTGTCAAATCTCGGGGGCAATTGCTTGCTGTCCCTCGGCGTAGGCACGGCCCAGTTTCTCGTCTCCCCACGATGTCTGTCTCGCCAAGAGACTTGGCTGCGGTCCCGGCAGGCGGCACGTTCTTGCGCTCCGAAGGTTTATCTCCCGGCTCAAACCCTTTAAGGGATGGCAAAAAGGAGCCTCGCATGACGCCGAAAGCGGTTTTCTGGGACATGGACGGCACGCTGGTCGACAGCGAACCGCTGCACGAAGCTGCCCTGGTGGCGGCGATGCGCAATGTCGGCCTTGTCCCGCCGGACGATCTGCATGAGCGCGTGCTCGGCGTCGCCGCCTGGCCGGTCTACGAGATGATGCGCGACGAGTTCGGCCTGAACCTGCCTTTCGACGACTGGATCTTGCGCAAATACGAACACTACCTGCCGCTGGTGGAGAGCTTGAAGCCGCGCCCCGGCGCGATCGAGATCTTCAACGAGCTGCGTGCAAGAGGCATCCAGCAGGCCGTGGTCTCGAATTCGGACCGGATGATCGTCGACGCCAATTTGAGCATGATCGGCCTGATCTACCCCGGCATGAAGACGATCAGCCGCAACGACGTGCGCGAAGGCAAGCCGCATGCCGAGCCATTCCTGCGCGCCGCGTATCTGGCCGATGTCGACCCCGCGCAGGCGGTGGCGATCGACGATAGCTGGCCGGGCGCCATGGCAGGGCTGGCGGCGGGAATGAAGACGATTTTCTGGCCGGAAAAGCCGATGGAAGGCCCGCCCGGCGCCGTCGTCATCAACAGCGCCGAGGAATTGGGGAAAGAGCTGGGGCTCTGAGGAAAACCGCCCAGGTCGGCGCCGTCCCTCATCCGCCTGCCGGCACCTTCTCCCCGTATAGTGACGGCACGGGGAGAAGGACGCTCAATTCCGGTAGACCGGTTCCTGCTCGTCGAGGATCGCCTTCAACTCGCTGAGATGGCGTTCGGCCTGGCCGGGATAATCGTCCATCTCGCTCGCCGCCTTTTCGGCGATCGCGTCAGAAAGCGTGCGCAGCGGGCGGCCGGTCCACAGCGCCTTGATGTATGTCTCGGCGGCGCGTTCGAAATAGAACATGCGGTTGAAGGCATCGGCGACCGTGTCGCCGATGACCAGCACGCCGTGATTGCCCATCACCATCACCTTGACCTTGGGATCGACGAGAAGCTGCGAGCAGCGCTCGCCCTCCTCCTCGAAGGCCAGCCCGCCATAGTGCGCGTCGACGACATGGCGGTTGAAGAACATCGCCGAATTCTGGTCGATCGGCGGCAATGTCGAGTCAGCGAGCGATGCCAGCACCGTAGCGTGGATCGAGTGCACATGCATGACGCAGCGCGCGTGACGCACATTGCGATGGATGGCGCCATGCAGCCCCCACGCCGTCGGGTCGGGCGCATTGGGGCCGGAGAGCGTTTCCGGATCGTTGGCATCGATCATCAGAAGGTCGCTCGCCTTGATGCGCGAGAAATGCACCTGGTTGGGGTTCATGAGGAATTGTGTGCCCTCATCATTGACGGCCAGCGAGAAATGATTGGCCACCGCCTCGTGCATGTTGAGCCGCGCCGTCCAGCGGAAGGCGCAGGCGAGATCGACGCGCTCCTCATAGTAGGGCAGGTTGGTCAGCGTTTCCTTTTGCAGACGGGCAAGGCTCATCGAAAAATTCTCCGGTTTCGGCAAGAATGCCGTGGCCAGCCCATTCCCGCAACCGGTTTTGGTTGGTGCAGGGATGCTCACGCCGCCGTGCTGGCAGCGGCAGCGCCGGCTCGCAGGCCGCCATGCTCGATGATGAAATCGATCACCTCCTGCAGTCCCTTGCCGCGCGACAGGTCCGTGAAGCCGAACGGCCGCTTGCCGCGCATGCGGCCGGCGTCGCTCTCCATGACATCGAGACTGACGTTCACGTAGGGTGCCAGATCGCTCTTGTTGATGACCAGGAAATCGGAGCGGGTGATCGCCGGCCCGCCCTTGCGCGGAATCTCCTCGCCCTGGCAGACCGAGATGACATAGAGCGTCAGGTCAGCGAGATCCGGCGAGAAGGTGGCGGCAAGGTTGTCGCCGCCGGATTCGATGAAGACGATGTCGAGGTCCGGGAACTTCCTGTTCATCTGCGCGATCGCCTGCAGATTGATCGAGGCATCCTCGCGGATCGCGGTATGCGGGCAGCCGCCGGTCTCGACACCCATGATGCGGTCCTCGGGCAGCGCCTGCAGCCGCGCCAGCATCATGGCGTCTTCCTTGGTGTAGATGTCGTTGGTGACGACGGCGATGGAAAACTCGTCGCGCAGCGCCTTGCACAGTTTTTCGGTCAGCGTCGTCTTGCCCGAACCGACCGGGCCGCCAATGCCGACGCGCAGCGGACCATTTGTCTGTGTCATGCGGGAAACTCCGTGATGGCGAGGATGGCAAAGCCGAGCCCGATCAACAGGCACAGCGGCGAATAATAGCGGACATCGAGCCGCGCGAAAGGCTGTTCCGGCGTCAGCCGCCGCCACCATGGCGTGAAGCCGGCTATGCCGCGCCCCAGGAACACCAGACCGATGAGCAGCGACGTGGCGGCGAGACCCTCCTTGGGGAAGGGTGAAGCGAAGACTCCCATGAGCGCCAGCGGCCATAGTGTCGCCAGGCACAAGCACGCGGCAACGGCGAAACTGGCAAACGGCGTCGGCATCTCATCGACGCCGCGAAAGCCGACCACGGCGCGAGCGCAGGAGGCTGCGTCCTGGCCCGGCCAGATGCCGCCAAGGCCCCAATAGACATGCAGAACGGTGATCAGCAGCAGGACAAAGGATAGCGAGAAGGCGAGAAAAATCATGAGCGGAACAGTCGCGAATATTGGGTTTCATGCTTCATCGCCATGACATCGGAGACGAAGGCGCAGCCACCGAGATCGTCGAGTGTCGAGCGCGCGGCGCGGCTTGCGGTCGCCAGGGCCAGCGGCTCGAAGCCGGCCAACAACGCGGTCGCGCTGCTCTGGCCGACGATGCCAAGCCGGATCGCCGCCTGCACAAGGTTGGAGAAGAAGGTTTGCAGGAAGGCTGACAGCGCATCCTGAAGCGCGATGCCGTTGCCACCCGCAATGGCGCCGACGGCGACGCAATAGGCGCATTCGGCCGGCAGGCGCTCCAGCACCGGATTAGGCCAGGCGGCCGCCGCTTTGAGGAAGGCTCCACCCTGCAGCATGGTCTCGGTATGGCGTTCGCGCGAGCCGGCCAGGGCTTCGGCGAGTGCCGCCACTTCATCGAGATCACCGGTGCCGCGTGCCCGGCGCCAGCTCTCGGCGAACAGCACGGCGTCGTTCCAGCCCGAGCCCATCTCGACCAGCGTCTCCAGCCAGCCGGCGAGGCTCCCGGCATCGGCAACCAACCCGTCCTGCACCGCCCGCTCGAGACCATGGCTGTAGGAAAAGCCGCCGACCGGAAAGGCAGGCGACAGCCACGCCATCAGCCGCAGCAGGGCGATGTTCGAAGGCTGGTCAGTCATGATCGTGGTGATGGCCAGCATGACTGTGCGAATGGGAACGCGATTCGCCATGAGAATGGCTGTGCGCTTCGGCGTGGCTGTGGGCATGCGCATGGCCGTGATCGTGGCTTTGCCCAGCATGGCCGGAATAGGCGCCGCGCACCGGCTTGAACGGTTCGGAAACGTCGGTCACGGTGGCGCCCAGCCCCTCCAGCATCGCCTTGATGACATGGTCGCGCAGGATGAGGATGCGTCCGGCCTCGATGCCTGCCGCGAGATGGCGGTTGCCGATATGCCAGGCGAGCTCGGCCAGATGCACGCCATCGCGGGCGCGGATGTCGTAGACCTCTTCCGGTGCCGCGATGATCTCGATATGGCCGCCATTCTCCAGCACCAGCCGGTCGCCATCGTTCAAGGCGACGGGTTCGGGCAGGTCGACCAGCACCTTGCCGCCGTCGGCAAGTTCGATGGCCCGGCGGCGCAGATGCCGCTCGTCATGGGCGAGAATGGCCCGGCCGGACGGTAGGGTGGTTCCGGCAGCGCCGGCGGACAGCACCGAGACGACGCGCGGGAATTTGGTGAAGTCGGTGTTGAGGTTGAGTTTCATTTCATGGATTTCCCATTTGCTTGTGCCCGCACACGCGCGATCCAATGGCCTTGTACATGTCGAACCCTGCCTTTCCCCAACAAAGCTAGACCATCGCGTTCGTTCAGACGATGGTGTCGAAGAGCCGCAGGATGAACGATATCTGGTAGATAAGCGCCGCCGTGACAAAGGCGATGTGGAAGCGGCGGTCGCGCACCAGGATCGCGATGATGCAGAGCACGACGAAGACCGGCGTGCGGAACAGATACTCGCTGCCGAAGCGGGCGAAATGCTCCGGCCCCTTCAGCAGCGTGTCGACCACGTCGAGCAGGTAGGTCGCCGCCAGCAGGCCGAAGAACCACGCCCGGCGCGAATAGAAAAAATCCTCGTAGCTGGTGTAGTCCAGCATCGAATCTGGGAACAAAAGCGCGCACAGCAGGAACAGCGTGATCGCGTAGAAAATGATGAACAAATATTTGCCGAAGGTCCAGGTCTCGACGGCGTAGAGGCCGAACTCCCACCACCAGAAATGCACCAGCATCAGGAGCACCGAGACGACCCAGGCCAGATGCACGGTATAGAGCTTGTACTGGCCGGGATGCTGGACGATGCGCGCCACCCCCGACAGCAGGCGGGCGACACCAAGCCCGATCACCATGCCCATGACGATGCGGATGTGCGGGAAGATGTCGTGGGCGGAAGCGATTTCGGTGGTCATGCTCGATCACAATGCAGCTGTTGGTTGGCCGCATAGTGCTGCCTTCCACCAAGGGCTGCAACGGATAATGCTCGCCCGGTGGAAGCGCCGCTTCAAAACAGGAAATACCGTTGCGCCATCGGCAGCACCGTCGCCGGCTCGCAGGTCAGCAACTCGCCGTCGGCGCGCACCTCGTAGGTTTCCGGATCGACCTCGACATGCGGCGTGGCGTCGTTGAGCACCATCGAATGCTTGCCGATGCCGCCGCGGGTGTTTTCGACGGCGACGAACTGCTTGTCGACACCGAGCCTGCCACGCAGTCCCGACTCGAGCGCTGCCTTCGAAACGAAGGTCACCGACGAGTTGGTCCTGGCCTTGCCATAGGCGCCGAACATCGGCCGGTAATGCATCGGCTGCGGCGTCGGGATCGAGGCGTTGGGGTCGCCCATCGGGGCGGCGGCGATCATGCCGCCGATCAGCACCATGTCCGGCTTGACGCCGAAGAAGGCCGGGTTCCACAGCACCAGGTCGGCGCGTTTGCCGACCGCGATCGAGCCGATGTCTTTCGACAGCCCATGCGCGATGGCCGGGTTGATCGTGTATTTGGCGATGTAGCGACGGACGCGGAAATTGTCGTTGTTGCCGGTCTCCTGCGGCAGCGAGCCGCGCTGGCGCTTCATCTTGTCGGCGGTTTGCCAGGTGCGGATCGCGACTTCGCCGACGCGGCCCATGGCCTGCGAATCCGACGAGATGATCGAGAAGGCGCCGATGTCGTGCAAAATGTCTTCCGCCGCGATGGTCTCCTTGCGGATGCGGCTTTCGGCAAAGGCGATGTCTTCGGGGATCGACGGCGACAGATGATGGCAGACCATCAGCATGTCGAGATGCTCGGCCAGCGTGTTGACCGTGTAGGGCCGCGTCGGATTGGTCGAAGACGGAATGACGTTGGGCAGGCCGCAGACCTTGATGATGTCGGGCGCATGGCCGCCGCCGGCGCCCTCGGTGTGGAAGGCGTGGATGGTGCGGCCCTTGATAGCGGCGACCGTGTTCTCGACAAAGCCGGATTCGTTCAGCGTGTCGGTGTGGATCATCACCTGCACGTCGTAATCGTCGGCGATCGACAGGCAGCAATCGATGGCCGCCGGCGTCGTGCCCCAGTCCTCGTGCAGCTTCAGCGAGCAGGCGCCGCCCAGCACCATTTCCTCGAGCGCGGCGGGCAGCGAGGCATTGCCCTTGCCCGACAGGCCGATGTTCATCGGAAAGGCGTCGAAGGACTGGATCATGCGGGCCATGTGCCATGGCCCCGGCGTGCAGGTGGTGGCCAGCGTGCCGTGCGCCGGGCCCGTGCCGCCGCCGAGCATGGTGGTGATGCCTGACATCAGCGCCTCCTCGATCTGCTGCGGGCAGATGAAGTGGATATGCGCGTCGAAGCCGCCTGATGTCAGGATCTTGCCTTCGCCGGCGATGATCTCGGTTCCGGGGCCGATGATGATGGTAACGCCATCCTGCGTGTCCGGATTGCCGGCCTTGCCGATGGCCGCGATGCGCCCGTCGCGAAGCCCGACATCTGCCTTGAAGATGCCTGCACTGGCATCGATCACCAGCGCGTTGGTGATCACGGTATCGACGGCGCCTTGCGCCCTGGAAACCTGGCTCTGGCCCATGCCGTCGCGGATCACCTTGCCGCCGCCGAATTTCACCTCTTCGCCATGGATGGTGAGATCCTTCTCGACCTCGATGAACAGTTCGGTGTCGGCAAGCCGTACTCTGTCGCCGACCGTCGGGCCGTACATCTGCGCGTAGGCGGCGCGGGTAATTCTGCCCATCAGCGATTGCTCCCGAAATGCGGTTTGCCGAAATGCGGTTGGATTGAAGCGCGGCTGCACATTGCTGCCATCCTATGGTCACGCAATGACCTGCTGGGCGACACCTTCTGATCCCATTTGGCGGTTGAGGTTAGGGGGTCACCCCAGACCGACCGTTTGCCAATCGATGGAAAGGAAAATCCATGCGCAAAACGATAGTTCTTGCCGCCGCAGCCAGCCTGATGCTGGCGGGCGCCGCCAGTGCCCAGCAGCAACCCGCGCCACAGCCCGCTCCGGCGCCGGCAACGCCTGCTCCAGCCACGCCCCAGGCTCAGCCGGCCGTTCCGACGATCCAGAGCGTCAACATCGTCGACATCACGGAGCTGCCAAAGGACACCCAGACGCAGGTCAACCAGGTGATCGCCCAGCGCGGCGATGACGGCTTGAAGAAACTGCGCAGCTCGATCGACGCCACTCCCAAGGTTAAATCGGCGCTCGAGGCCAAGGGAATGACCTCGGCGCAGGTGGTCGCGGCCAGTATGGAACCCAATGGCGCACTGACCCTGATCACCAAGAAGGCGAGCTGACGCCACGGCATGGCGGGCCGGCATCCGTCCGGCCGGCTGCATTGGGAAAGGAACCTTCGCCGGGCCGGATTCGTTTTGTCCTTCTCGCGCTAACCCGCGCCCCGAAACGATTTCTCTCAGGAGCGAGCGATGGCGATCACTTCTTTCTCGACCAGAATGCAGGCAGTCGCCGCCATGACGTTCCTGGCGGCGGCTGGTCCTGCTGCCGGACTGAAGGCGCAAGGACTGGAAAGCACGGAGACCGTCAATCGCATCGTCGGCTCGCAGGTCAAGCAGGAAGAGGCCAAGGCCAACACTGAGGCCGGCAACGTCAACACGGCGATCGACCGCACGCGTGAAAACATCGGCACGGTGCGCAAGACATCCAAGCTCGACAAGGTCGACATCGTGTTCCTCACCGACGCCGCGCGCAGCGAGGGCGGCCCGCCGCCGGAGATCGAGACCAAGGTCAAGCAGCATCAGGACGACATTACGGAGCTGCGCAAGGAGATCGAGGCCAACGCGCTGCTGTTCAACGCCATCGAATCGCGGCGCGTGCAGGCGCAGGATGTCCTCGCCGTCGAATTCGACAATCCCGGAAAGATCGTCATCTACGCCGCGGCCAAGCCATCGAACTGAGCTGAGCGCGCCGGAAGATCTCACAGCTTGCCCATCACCTTCTGCTGAAATCCGTAGACCTCGCGCTTGCCGCCGAGCGGCACCAGCGTGACGTCGCGCTCCTGGCCCGGCTCGAAGCGCATGGCCGTGCCCGCGGCAATGTCGAGGCGCATGCCCCTGGCGCGCTCACGGTCGAATTTCAGCCCCTCATTGGTCTCGAAGAAATGGTAGTGGCTGCCGACCTGGATCGGCCGGTCGCCGCTGTTGGCGACTTTCAGGGTGACGGTCTGCAGGCCCTTGTTGAGCTCGATGTCGCCGCCCACCGTGATGATTTCACCGGGGATCATGGTCACCCTCACACGATGCCGAAGGCGAGACCGATGCCGATCGCCGCGCAGGCGGCACCGGCAGCGCGGGCCAGGCCACGAAACCGGATGCCGAGACCGAGACCGGTGGCGATGCCGGTGGCATGCAGCAACAGCGTGGCGATGGCAAAGCCGGCCATGTATTCAAGCCCGCCGGCATTCTCCGGCACCTCGGTGCCATGCGCGTGGCCGTGGAAAAGTGCGAACAGGCCGATGATGGCGACGCCGGCCGAGACCGGCAGATCGATCGCCAGCGCCACCAGCAGTCCGAGTGTCACGACCGATGCCAGTATGCCCGGTTCGACGAAGGGCAGCGGCATATGCAGCATGCCCAGCGCGCCGCCGACCACCATGACGCCGACAAAGGCAGCCGGCCAGGCAAGAACCGCCTTGCCGCCCTTGAGCGCCGCCCACAGCCCGACCGCGATCATCACCGTCATGTGATCGAGGCCGGAGAGCGGGTGCATGAAGCCGGCCGTGAAGGAGGAGGTGGTACCCAGGCCGACATGGGCATAGGCCGGCAGGGCGGCGGCCAGCAGCAGGATCGCCGACAGGCAGAGGCGTTTGGCGGATATCATTCTGTTTGCCTTTCGTTTTGCTCGGTCTGGTGTTCACGCCGCCTTGCGGGGGCCGCAGCCTTCGGCCTTGAGAACGCGTTTGGCTGACGCCGGATATTTCTTCAGCATCGCTGCCGGGCGGATCGGCCGCGCCGAAAAACCACCGCCGCAATTGGGGCAGATGCCGCCCAACACCTGTTCCACGCATCCGGCGCAAAAGGTGCACTCGAAGGTGCAGATCAGCGCATCCGTCGCCTCGGGCGGCAGGTCCTTGTCGCAGCATTCGCAGTTGGGACGCAGCTCCAGCATCCTGTCCTCCTCAACGGATCGGTTCGTGCACGGTCACCAGCTTGGTGCCGTCGGGAAACGTCGCCTCGACCTGCACGTCATGGATCATCTCGGCGATGCCTTCCATGACTTGCGCGCGGCTGACGACATGAGCGCCGGCTTCCATCAGTTCGGCGACCGGACGGCCGTCGCGGGCGCCTTCGACGACGAAATCGGTGATCAGCGCAATCGCTTCCGGATGGTTGAGCTTGACGCCGCGTTCGAGCCGCTTGCGCGCCACCATCGCCGCCATGGCGATCAGCAGCTTGTCCTTTTCCCTCGGCGTCAGGTTCATGCGTTTCCCTGGATTGGTAGAGGCAGGCCTATAGTGACCATAATTTGGGCAACCCCGCCCTTCCGTTGAGCAATTCGACGAGTGGAACCAGCCGCTGGCGCAGCCGGTAGCCATCCCCGGCGTAGAGCCTCGCAAGAAGCTTGCCAGATTTCTTCACGCGCCAGGCGCTGGCGCTGCCCTGGTCGCCGACGATCTCCAGAACCGGATCGAGCAGGGCTTCGGCGCGTGGCGATACCAGAAGCAATGTCGCCACCGCGATCGCGCCGCCGGCAACCGCCGGGCGATCGAGCGTTGCGGCGATATCGGGTCCGATGCGGAAATCCTCGGCATGAACGAGGGCGCCATCCTGACGCACACGCCAGCGGTCATGGAAGTTGCCCTGCGTGGCGCGTTCGCCCATCGCCAGGCGGCCGAAGACGGCGGCTTCCAGCACCAGCGCCTCGGCGCCGACGGCAAGCTCGACATTGAGCGTACGGGCAAAGGCCGCCCTGTCGAAGACGATGGTTTCCTGCGGCAGCCAGGCGATGCGACCGTTTTCCCCGACCGACAAATTGACCCGCACTTCGGCATGGTCGGATGACGCCCGGTAGATCTTCTCGCAGGCCTGCGTGGTGATCGATGCCGAAGCGGCCGCGCCGACATCCACGTCCCAGGCGATACGGTCGCCGCCCGTCATTCCGCCGGCGGTGTTGATCAGCACCGCTTCGAGCGGATCGGCCGAGACGGCCGGCATTCTTATCTTGGCGGCGCCGTCCTGATAGAGGCGCCGCAGGCGCGTGCGGCCCTCGCTGAGCGCGCAGGAAAGCCGCGCCACGCCCGCAACGCGCTGCGTCGAAATCCCGCCATGTTCGCCCATATCCATGCCTGCACGTTAAGCACTCCGGCGGCTTTGTCGATATGGAGTTCGATATAGCTTGTTGCTTGACAACGTTTCGGTTTCTATAGAGGGAACCACCTTGGTACGGTCATGCTGCGCTTGGCGGGGGTATTAAACGACGACGGCGGCTTGATACCAGGAGAAAAAGGGGCGCTGCTCAGTCGGCGTCGGGAAACGCGAGATAGTGGGGAAGGAACCGAATGGCCGACCAGCTGGCAACGGATATCATCGCGAAGATCAAGGCTCATGCCGAGCCGGGCGGCGAAGAAATCACCACCACCACCGAATTGACCTCGCTTGGCATCCATTCGCTCGAGCTGACGGAGATTATCTTCGATCTTGAGGAAGAGTATGGCATCGAGATCGAGATGAACACGGTCGACGCCTGGAGCAATCTGAAGAACGTCGGCGACATGGTCGAAGCTGTGCGCGCGCTGATCGCGAAAAAAGCCTGAACTGAATGCGGCAGCGCGTTGTCATCACCGGCATGGGCGGCATTTGCGGGCTCGGCACCAGCGCGCCCGCGATCTGGAACGAGATGCGCGCCGGCCGCTCGGCCATCGGCCAGATCACAAGTCCCCAACTGCATGATCTGAAGGTCAAGGTCGGCTGCGAAATCAAGACGCTTCCCGATCACGGCATCGACCGCAAGCAGACCGTGTCGATGGACCGCTTCAGCCTGCTGGCGACGATCGCAGCCAGGGAAGCCATGCAGCAGGCCGGCCTGGCTTCGAATGAAGCCACCACCTATCGGATGGGCACCGTCGTCGGTGTCGGCGTCTGCGGCTGGGAGGCGATCGAAGAGAGCTATCGCGCCATCCTGGTCGAGGGCAAGAACCGCGCCGGTATCTTCACCGTGCCAAAGGTCATGCCAAGTGCTGCCTCCGGCCATGTCAGCATGAATCTGGGCTTGCGCGGCCCGGTCTTCGGCGTCACCTCGGCCTGTTCCTCATCCAACCACGCCATCGCCTCGGCCGTCGATCAGATCAGGCTTGGCCGCGCCGATGTGATGGTCGCCGGCGGCACCGACGCGCCGCTGGTCTGGGGCATCCTGAAGGGCTGGGAAGCATTGCGCGTGCTGGCGCCCGACACCTGCCGGCCATTCTCGGCCGACCGCCAGGGACTGTCGCTCGGCGAGGGCGCCGGCATGGCGGTCCTGGAAACGTACGAGCACGCCATGGCGCGCGGCGCCACCATCCTTGCCGAGGTCGCCGGCGCCGGCCTTTCCGCCGACGCCTCCGACATTGTCGCTCCGACCGTCGAAGGGCCGACGGCGGCCATGCGCGCCTGCCTCGCCGATGCCGGTTTCAATCCCGAGGATGTCGACTACCTCAATGCCCATGGCACCGGCACCAAGGCCAACGACCAGATCGAGACGGCAGCGATCAAGCGCGTCTTCGGCGACCATGCCTACAAGCTTTCGGTGTCGTCGACCAAGTCGATGCACGCCCATTGCCTCGGCGCATCGGGTGCGCTGGAGATGATCGCCTGCGTGATGGCGATCCGCGAAGGCATCGTGCCGCCGACGGCCAATTTTCGTGAGGCCGATCCCGATTGCGACCTCGACGTCACGCCGAATGTGCCGCGCGAGCGCAAGGTGCGCGCCGCGATCAGCAACGGCTTCGCGTTCGGCGGCACCAATGCCGTGCTGGCCTTCAAGGCTGTCTGATCTAAGGGGCAGGCGGATCTGCCCCAGGCCGGCCATTCCGTTGACTGTCCGTGCACGATGAAACCCTTCGCCGCCATATTGATCGTGCCGTGCGCCGCGTCTAATCCTTGGCCGACCCGCCAAAACCGCGCCGCTCGGCGCGAATCCTCATCCAGGAGTTTCCATGGCAGACCTGTCCGCCTTTCCGATCGCAACGCGTTGGCCGGCCAAGCATCCGGACCAGCTCCAGCTCTATTCGGCGACAACGCCGAACGGGGTGAAGATATCGATCGCCCTGGAGGAACTCGGCCTTGCTTACGAGCCGCATTGGGTCAACATCGGCCAGAACGAAAGCTGGACACCGGAATTCCTGTCGCTCAATCCCAACGGCAAGATACCGGCGATCATCGATCCCAACGGCCCGGACGGCCAGCCGATCGGCCTGTTCGAATCCGGCGCCATCCTGCTCTACCTTGCTGAAAAGACCGGCCTGCTCATGCCCATTGATGGCGCGCGCCGCTACGAGACCATCCAGTGGGTGTTCTTCCAGATGGCCTCGGTCGGGCCGATGTTCGGCCAGGTCGGCTTCTTCCACAAATTCGCTGGCCGCGAGATCGCCGACAAACGCCCTCTGGAGCGCTATCGCGACGAGTCAAAGCGACTGCTCGGCGTGCTCGACGGCCGGCTGAAAGGGCGCAAGTGGATCATGGGCAATGACTACACCATCGCCGACATCTCGCTGCTCGGTTGGGTGCGCAACCTGATCGGATTCTACGAAGCGCGCGAACTCGTCGGCTTTGACGATTTCGCCCATCTGGGAATATGGCTGGAGCGCGGCCTGGCGCGGCCGGCGGTGCAAAAAGGCCTGACCATCCCGGCCAAGGGATAGCAAAACCAGCCTCCGAAGCGCGGCTATTTCGCCTTCGCTTTGGCTTTCGAACCGCCTTTGCCCATGACGGAAGCAGCGAGCGACGCAGCACCTCGGGCGGCGACCATGACCGCGCCGGCAGCGACGTTGGCCGTGGCCTTGGCCGTGCGCATCGCACTGCCGCCTAAGAAGTCGCTGGAACTCGCGGGCTTCTTCGGCTTTGCGGCTTTTGGCGCGGCTTTCGCTGCGGCCGGCACCACTTTCTTCGGCGCTGCCTTGCCGAAAGCCGGCTTGGCGTCCTTTGAACGGGCTGTCATCGCCGGGCCGGCGCCGATTTTGGATTGGGTCGCCTTACCCTTGGCGGGCGCAGGCTTTTTTGCCTTGGTTGCCATTGGACCGAATCCCTCTTTTGGCACAATTGTCGTGTCGGGATAACGGCCTGAAAGTCTTAAGGTTCCCCTTGCACAATCCGTCGAATCAAGCGGAAAGGCCGATCACCAGATCGGCGGCACTGCGCCGCGCGAGCACGCGCTCGATGTTGGGCAGGTCGTTGGAAGCGATCCAGGCGCGCGCATCTTCATCGGAGCGGCCATGCTCGTGCCAGCGCTCCATCAGGCGGCGCTCGAGCTCGTTGCGCGGCACGTCGACGAAGATCGAGAAATCGAACAGCGGCGCCAGCCGCGACCACGGCTCTTCGTCGAGCAGCAGGTAATTGCCTTCGACCAGGATGAACTTGGTTTCTGTGGCGACGATCGAGGCTGCGGCGCGCGACAGTTCCATGCTGCGGTCGAAGACCGGAATGGCGATGTCGGGTTCACCGGCACGGATACGCTTCAGCAAGGCCTCAAAACCGGCAAAGTCGAAGGTTTCCGGCGCGCCCTTGCGCGCGCGCAGACCGCGCCGCTCGAGCACGGCGTCGTCATAGTGGAAGCCGTCCATCGGTACGACCTCCGCTGCACCTTCGGGCAGCAGTTCATGCAGCCTTGCCGACAGCGTCGACTTGCCGGCGCCCGGTGGACCGGCAATGGCGACGATGAAGCGGTTTGCCTTGCCGGCACGCTTGAAGATGGTGGCGGCGAGATGGGCGATTTCGGACATGAGAGCCTCTCTGGCAGAGCTTCAGATCCACCATGTTCCGCATGATGATTTCGGCCACATCTTGGCGACAGTTCACGGAAATTTCAAACCCTGCGGCCGCGCAATCACACCTACGAGGCCAGCGGCTGGCCAATGCGCAGGAAATCGCTGTCGAAGGGAACCTCCCGCGTCGAACCACCGGCTTGCAGCCGCATGCGGCCATCCGCCGTCGTGACGTCCCGCGGCGGCTCGCCGCCCGACAGCGGCAGGACGCCGATGACGTGGCGAAAGGACACGCTTTGGCGTTCGCCCAGCGCAAAAGCGGTCGCCACCCCTTCGCGCTTCAGCCAGTTGTCGCCGATCGAGGCGGCATGGCCGACGGCAGCGCGGCCATCCTCGATGCCGAGCACGCCAAGGTGGCGGCCGCTCCATGGGGCGTAGTCGCGCCCGCCATTGCTGAACCACAGCATGGTGATTGGCAGTTCGGCCGGGTTCTTCAGCACCAGCACCAGATCGTCCTCGGCCTGTCGTGCAAGCGCGGTCCATCCCGGCCCGCCATGGTCGGCTTCGACCAGCGTGATGAAATCCTCGCGGCGGTCATCCATGCGGTATTCCGTCAGGTCGAGCGTGCCGCCGCCGGCGGCGGGAAAATGACCGAGATCGGTGGAGCGAGCCGGATAGGCGAGCATGAAGCGGCCGCGTGCGGGATCGGGCTCCAGCGGATCGTCCAGCGTCGCGGCAAAACGTTTGGGCGAAAAGGCCAGCCTGCCGCCGCCGGTCATGGCCGTCATCGGGTGATGGGCGACCGGGATGGCACCATGACCGCCGGAAAATACATGCTCCTGGTAGAGGAAGGGATGGCCGTCGCGCAGCGTCAGGATCTTGTCGACCGAAGCGCCCATCACCTCGTGCCGCAAGCGGTAGACGGCGCGCCAGCCATCGTCGGTCGCGACACTTTCGACGACATCCCAGGCGCTGTTGGCCGTCCAGCCATGCAGCGGCGCTTCCTCGACATCGCTGCGCGAAAACGGCGCGCAGAGGAAATCGCCGGACAGCCGAACCGTGCCTTCCGGCAGGTCTTTCGGCAGCGTCTCGTTCGCATCGACCCAGGGCGCGCGATGCAGCGGCTTCAGCTGCCGCCCACCGCCCTCGACGACCATGTCGGCGATGTGGCCGACCGTGAGGTCGAGCGAAACCGAAATGCCTCTGGCCTTGATGGTGTGGATGGTCATTTGCGCTGTCACCGATTCTGAAGGCACAAACAGAACCCGTTCGGCGGCGGTTGCGCAAGCACTGCGACAGGGCATTTTTGCATCGCGCACCTTCACCTTCCCCACAAGGGGAGGGTGAGCTACTGTCGCTTGTATTCCCGCACCGGCGACTTGGTGTCGTCGGTGTAGGTAACCTGCACCGACATCGATTTCACGCTGTCGGCGACCTTGAAATAGGGCTGGTAGTCGTAGGGGATGGCGTAGGGGTCCTTCTTGTCGCAAGGCGGCATCTTGATCTCCTTGTCGAGGGCCGCGCCGTTCAGGCTGTAATGCACCTGTTTGATGGCGCAGCGGTAGGACAGCATCTGGGTGAAATAGACCAGGCCGTGGTTGCCGCTGGCATCGAAGGCGATCCACGAGGTCCAGAACTGGTCGAGGATCTGCTTGTTGCCTTGCTGAAGCGCTGTCTCGGGGTCGAAGCGGATGTCGAACGGGCCGGTCTCGCGGCCCCTGATGTCGAGATATTTGATCGCAATGATCCCCGCCACCGTGCTGTCGGGCATCTCGAAGCTCGGATTGGCCATCGGCTTGCCGGTCGTCTGGTCGTTCATGGCCAGGAAACCGGTGTCGGTGAACGGACCGCTGTCGCCCATGCGCCAGGAGATGGCGGTCGCCGGCTCGGGCAGCGAGATGGTCATCGACCAGCCCTGGTT